>JAKFCR010000325.1:0-2459 GCA_036676545.1 Aeromicrobium sp.
TCCGGCTCCTGCCGTTCGTCGTTCACTCGCTCTGCTCCTCGTCAGTCGACGGTTCCTCCGATGAGGTCTCGTCCGACGGAAGCTCAGCGTTGCGTGCAATGGTCACGACGCGGTCATCCCCCTTGAACTTGACGAAACTCACCCCCATGGTGTCACGCCCCTTCACAGGCACACCCGCAACGAGGCTTCGGGTGACCTGTCCGCCGGCCGTGACACTGATGACGTCGTCGCTGTCCTTGAGCACCAGACCGCCGACGAGCTCACCGCGGGAGTCGGTGATCTGCATGGCCTTGATGCCCAGTCCGCCACGTCCCTGCTGGCGGTATGCGTCGATACGGGTCTTCTTGGCGAAGCCGCCATCGGTCACCGTGAACACGTACAGCTGGTCTTCTTCGGGGACCTCGTCCTGGTCGGCGTGCTCCTTGCGGATGACCGTCATCGAGAGCATCGCATCGCCTTCGCGGAACTTCATGCCGGTGACACCCGAAGTCGCACGACCCATCGGGCGCAGCTGCTCGTCGTCGGCCTTGAAGCGAATCGACTGAGCCTTGCGCGAGATGAGCAGCAGGTCGTCCTCGGGGTTGACCAGCTCGGCACCGATCAGCTCGTCGTCATCCTCGCGGAAGTTGATCGCAATGACGCCGGCCTGGCGCGGGCTGTTGTAGTCGCTCAGCCGGGTCTTCTTGACCAGGCCGCGGCGAGTGGCGAGCACGAGGTACGGCGCGGACTCATAGTCACGGATCGCCAGAACCTGTGCGATCTCCTCGTCGGGCTGGAACGACAGCAGCCCGGCGACGTGTCCACCCTTGGCATCGCGCCCAGCCTCGGGAAGCTGATAGGCCTTGGCCCGATAGACCCGACCAGCCGTTGTGAAGAACAGGATCCAGTGGTGGCTGGTGGTCGAGAACATGTGGTTGACCATGTCGTCGCCACGCAGCGCGGCACCGCGTACGCCCTTGCCACCTCGGTTCTGCACTCGGTAGAGGTCGGTCTTGGTGCGCTTGGCGTAGCCGCCCTTGGTGATCGTGACGACGACTTCCTCGTCTGGGATGAGGTCCTCGTCCGACAGGTCGCCATCTGCGGGGATGATCTGCGAGCGGCGAGGGGTGCCGTACTTGTCGACGATCGCGGCGAGCTCTTCGGAGACGATCGAACGCTGGCGTTCGGGCTTGGCGAGGATGTCCTTGAAATCGGCGATCTTCTCCTCAAGAGCCGCCAGCTCGTCCATGATCTTCTGGCGCTCGAGCGCTGCAAGACGCCGCAGCTGCATCTCGAGGATGGCATTGGCCTGGAGCTCGTCGATCTTGAGCAGCTTGATTAGTCCGGCGCGTGCTTCCTCGACCGTCGGGCTGCGACGGATGAGTGCGATGACCTCGTCGAGGGCATCGAGTGCCTTTGCGAGACCGCGGAAGATGTGCGCGCGTGCCTCAGCCTCGTCGAGGCGGTACTGGGTGCGGCGCTGGATGACTTCGATCTGGTGGTTGATCCAGTGGCTGACGAACAGATCGAGCGTCAACGTACGAGGTACGTCGTCGACCAGGGCCAGCATGTTCGCGCTGAAGTTTGTCTGCAGCTCGGTGTGCTTGTAGAGGTTGTTGAGCACGACCCGGGCGACCGCGTCCTTGCGGATCTCGATCACGATGCGGCGTCCGACGCGCGACGACGTCTCGTCACGCAAGTCCGAGATGCCCTGGATGCGACCGGTGTTGACCAGCTCGGCGATCTTGCGCATCAGGTTGTCGGGGTTGACTTGATAGGGCAGGCCCGTGACGACGAGCTGGATCCGGCCCTTGGTGTCTTCTTCGATCGACACGATGGCGCGCATCATGACCGAGCCGCGGCCGGTGAGGTACATATCCTCAATGCCCTTGGTGCCGACGATCAACGCGTCCGACGGGAAGTCGGGGCCCTTGATCCGCTCGAGCAATGCCGCGAGGAGTTCTTCCTTGCTGGCCTTGGGATTGGCGAGTGCCCACTGGGCACCTTCGGCAACCTCGACCAGGTTGTGCGGCGGGATGTTGGTCGCCATGCCGACCGCAATGCCGGCAGAGCCGTTGACCAGAAGGTTGGGGATGCGGGCCGGCAGGACGGTCGGCTCTTGCGAACGGCCGTCGTAGTTGGGACGGAAGTCAACGGTGTTCTCGTTGATGTCACGCACCATCTCCATCGCGATGGGTGCGAGGCGGCACTCGGTGTATCGCATCGCAGCAGCGCCATCATCGCCCGGCGAACCGAAATTGCCCTGGCCGTCGATCATCGGTGCGCGCATGACCCACGGCTGAGCCAGGCGTACGAGGGTGTCGTAGATCGCGGTGTCACCGTGCGGGTGGTACTGACCCATCACGTCACCGACGATGCGCGAGCACTTGGAGAATCCGCGATCGGGTCGGTAGCCACCGTCGAACATTGCGTAGAGAACGCGGCGGTGCACCGGCTTGAGACCATCGCGTACGTCGGGC
>JAKFCR010000326.1:0-14315 GCA_036676545.1 Aeromicrobium sp.
TGGCGACACGCAGGGCGAACTGGGACGCGAAATAGCTCGCGACTCCCGTGACGAGGACGACCCTGCCCATCGGTTACTTGCCCAGACGGCGGCGCTGCACTCGGGTGCGCTTGAGCATCTTGCGGTGCTTCTTCTTCGACATCCGCTTGCGACGCTTCTTGATGACTGAACCCACGGGTCACTACTCAATTCCTGTTGGCCACGCGGTGGTGGCTTCGTGCACGAAAGATGGTTTGCCGAGCCTGGCAGCAACGTCTAAGTCGCGGCTTTTGGCTGTATCACAGCCTACACGGCACAGGACGTCCCGATTTCGGGCGACCAGTGTGAGAGCGGACTCAGCGGACGGAGTCAGCCAGCCTGGAAGTAGGACTTGGAAAGGAACTCCTCGACCGCTGTCTCTGGGACGCGGAAGGAACGACCGACGCGTACGGCCTCGAGCTCACCGGAGTGAACGAGGCGGTAGACAGTCATCTTGGACACGCGCATCTGCGTGGCGACTTCCGCCACTGTCATGTACGTCTGGCCGGATGCCATCTCTCCACCTACTGTCTGGGGAATTTGTCTGAGGGCACGCGCGCTCTCCGGCTTCCCCACCGGAGAAACAGCGCGCGTGCTTGCGTTGAGACTAGTGGCAAATGAGGCCTGCGTGACAGTAGTTGACCAAAATCAGTTCAGGTGGGGAACGTCACCCGATTTGGGCTGTTCACGGTTGCGGATCAAGCCCGTTGAGCGGGAACACGGCTGTCCTGGTGGCCTGAATGGAGCGGTCGAGCCAGCTCGCGGGGTCATATCCGTCCTCCCACGCGCGATAACCGACCGTACGTCCGTCCGACATCGTGAGGGGTGCAGCGCTGCCACGCAGGTGCGCGATCCGTGCGCGCCACTCGTCCGGAGTCACAGATTCGGGATTGACTGGCGTTCCAGCGACTATCGCCAGCAGGTGTGCCCACGCCCGCGGCACCACGTCCATGACGGCGTAGCCACCGCCGCCGGTCGCCACCCATTTGCCACCGCAGACCTCTTCGGCCAGATCACGCAGTGCCAGGTAGGAGGAGCGCTGGCCGTCGACCGTGAGCATCAGGTTGGTGAGTGGGTCGTCCATGTGGGAGTCGCAGCCATGCTGGGTGACCATGATGTCTGGGTTGAACTCGCGCACGATTGGCGGGACAACGGCGTGAAAGGCTCGCAGCCAGCCGGCATCCGATGTTCCCGGTGGCAGCGCGATGTTGACCGACGAGCCCTCGGCACCTTCGCCACCGGTCTCTGTCGCATAACCCGTACCGGGGAACAGAGTCTGCGGGCCCTCATGGATCGAGATCGTCAGCACCCGCGGATCGTCATAGAACATCGACTGCACGCCGTCACCGTGGTGGGCGTCGACATCGACGTACGCGACCCGCTCCGCGCCGTTGTCGAGCAACCACCGGATCGCGAGGGCCACGTCGTTGTAGATGCAGAACCCGCTGGCATGGTCGCGCATTGCGTGGTGGAGGCCGCCGGCGATATTGACCGAACGCGGTGCCTGGCCGGTCCAGACCCGGCGGGCCGCCTCGACACTCGCACCCGCGGCGAGCGCGCTGGCCTCGTGCATTTGCGCGAAGACCGGGTTGTCAGCCGTCCCGAGGCCGATCGACGGATCGCCGTGAGTCGGGTTGTCGCTGAGCTTGTGGACCTTCTCGATGTACTCGGCCGAGTGGATCCGGTTCAGGTCGTCCTCGGTGGCGGCATCGGCTCCGATGACGTTCATGTCATCGAGGATGCCGAGTTCCCTGGCCAGACTGATCGTCAGATCAATGCGTACGGGCGCCATCGGGTGGGACGGGCCGAAGTTGTAGCTCGTCATCGTCTCGTCGAAGACGAGGACTGCCCTCTCACTCATGGTTTCGACAGCTCTGCCGATCGCGCGGCCGCTGCCTTCACCCCTGCGATGAGTGCGTCTTTCACGCCGTTGTCGTCGAATGTGGCGATCGCGGCTGCGGTGGTGCCGTTGGGTGAGGTGACGCGACGACGCAGCTCGTCGGCCGTCTCCTCGGACTCGGCAAGCAGCTTGGCGGCACCAACCAGGGTCTGCGCGGCCAACGTACGGGCAGTCGCGTCGTCAAGACCTGCTTCGACACCGCCGGCGATCATCGCCTCGGCGAGATAGAAGACGTACGCCGGACCGGACCCGGACACCGCAGTCACCGCGTCCTGCAGCGGCTCGTCGACGATCACGACCTTGCCGCCGGACTCCAGGACTGCAGAGACTGCGGCGAGTTGATCGGCGGAGCAGCTGGCGCCCGGCGAGATGCCGAACATCCCCTCGCCGACCAGAGCAGGTGTGTTGGGCATCGCGCGAACGACGGCGACACCCGCGGGAAGGGCTGATTCAACAGTCTCGATCAGGATGCCGGCGGCCAGCGACACGACTGTCGACGACGCGTCTACATTCGAGGCGATCTCGGTGAGCAGCGACGGTACGTCCTGCGGTTTGACCACGATCAGGACCGTGTCAGCGCCGGTGACAGCCTCGGCATTGCCGGTGACCTCGACCCCGTATGTCTCACGCAGCTCGGCTGCCCGATCGTCGCGCTTCTCGCTGATGACGAGATCGGCAACGGGATGACCTTGGCCCAGGATCGCGGCGAGGAGCGTCTCGCCCATCACGCCGGCGCCAAGGATCGCGATGCGCTGACTCATGCATTCACCCTAGTGGTGACGGTCACACCCAGCTTGCTAGTGGTGGTTGTTGCCCGTCGCAGCGAGACCGATACCGAGCCCGATCATCGACGTGCCGCCGATGGCACCCATCGCTTCACCACGCCTGGGTGATGCGTTGAACCACGAGCGCAGCTGGCTGGCGATGACGGCCCAGAGGCTGTCGGACACGATGCCGATGCTGAACGCCAGCAACCCGAGCAGGAGCATCTGGACCTGCACGTGCCCCGCACCGCGGTCCACGAACTGCGGCAGCACGGCGCCGAGGATCATGAACGCCTTGGGGTTGGAGAACCCGACGATGAATCCCTGCCGGACAGCCTTGGCGGTCGACAGGCCCGGAGCCATCCCTACGCCAGCCTCGCTGACGTCGAAGCCCTTGCGGTGTCGGATCGCCTGCACGCCCAGCCATACGAGGTAGGCAGCTCCGGCGAACTTCAGAATCGTGAACACCAATACGGACTCTTGCACGATCACGCCGAGACCCAGCGCGACGAGGATGACGATCGCGAGCAGGCCGAGCGAGTTGCCGGCGACCGTCGCGAGCGCGATACCGCGTCCGTACGAGAGCGCACGCCCAATCACGAACACGACACTCGGTCCCGGGATCGCGATGAGGATGAGCGCCGCGAGCCCGAACGCCAGGATCTGGTCAGCCGTGATCACGTGGTCACCCGCGCTGCGTGAAGACGGGTGAACGCCATGGATTCGAGCAGGTCGGCCTCGCGGGCTTGCTGGTCCACGGCCTTGCGGGTGTTGATCTCGACGACGATCTCACCGTCGAAGCCGGACGCCGCGACGGTCGCGAGGAACGCCTCGCAGGGTTGCGATCCGCGACCTGGCACGAGGTGCTCGTCCTTCAGCGACCCTGATCCGTCGGTGATGTGTACGTGGGCGAGCCGATCGCCGAGGTCCTCCGCCATCTGCACAGGGTCTTGTCCGGCCGTGGAGCTGTGAGATAGGTCGACCGTCACGTGGGCGTAGTCGTGCTCCACGGGATTCCAGCCCGGCGCGTACGCCTGGAACTCGCGCTTGCCGGTGCGCCAGGGGTACATGTTCTCGACGGCGTACGTGATGCCGTGCTTCTTCTCCATGTCGGCAATGCCCTCGACGAACCCACGGGCGTAGTCACGCTGCCAGCGGAACGGCGGGTGCACGACGATCACCTTGGCACCGACCTCGTGCGCCATGTCGGCGCTTCGGTCGAGCTTGCCCCAGGGGTCACTGCCCCACACTCGCTGTGTGACGAGCAGACATGGCGCGTGGATCGAGACCACCGGGATCCCGTGGAATGAGCTCAGCGCCTTGATCGCGGTGATGTCGGCGCTGACCTCATCGATGCCGACCATGACCTCGACGCCGTCGAAGCCCAGCCGCGCTGCGGCTTCAAATCCGCTCGACGTGGACCCCGGATAGACCGAGGAGGTCGACATCGAGACGCGGATGGCTTCGGACACGCTTCCAAGAGTATGCGTGAGGGTCTACAACTGGTCGAGATGCTCCAGCAGAACGCCTTCGCGCAGCGCCCACGGGCAGATCTCGAGCTCGGCCAGATCGAACAGATCCATGGTTGCGGCGGCGACGATGGCGCCGGCGTACATCTGGTCAGCGCGGTCCACTGAGACTCCCGGCAGGGAGGCAACGTCGTCGGGGCGCATCGTCGACAGCTGCTCGACGAGGGGTGCGAGGTCATCGCGACGTAAGGAGCGGCGTACATATTGACCCTCGCTTGAAGCCGCAGCACCACACATACGGCCGAGCGAGCGGAACATCTTGCTCGTCGCGACCGCCCGGTCGAACGAGCCACCCCGCAGGAGTGCGCCGGCCTCTTCAGCAATGGCGGAACGGACGTGGAGGCGCAGGTCTGCACCGCTCTTGCCTGCGTTGAGCCATTCGCGGGTGAGGCGACCTGCGCCGAGCGGTACGGAGCTCGCAACGTCAGGGCTCTCATCGGAACCGGCCGCCATCTCCAGCGAGCCTCCACCAATGTCGAACACCCCGAGTCGACCCGAGGACCAGCCGAACCAGCGACGAACTGCAAGGAAGGTCAGCCGGGCCTCGTCTTCGCCAGCGAGGACCTCAAGCTCGAGCCCACTGGCGCTGTTGACCTGGGAGATGACGTCGTCGGCGTTGACCGCCTCGCGTACGGCTGAGGTGGCGAACGCCAGGATCTGCGTGCAGCCCTTGTCCTCGGCCTCTGCCTTGGCTTCGATCATGTACTTGCTGAGCCGGGCCACGCCATCGTCGGAGATCGCACCATCCGAGTCGAGGTGATCCGTCAGCCGCAGCGGTTCCTTGTAGGAATGCGCAGGTACGGGCGGGCCTCCGCGGAACGCGTCAACGATGAGGAGGTGGCCCGTGTTGGACCCGATGTCGAGCACGCCCATGCGCATACCCACCATTCTCTCACTGCTGACCTCCTTGACCCGCGGCCTAGGGTGGAGTCGTGCCAGAAATCGAGCTCGGGTTCCCCCGGACGTTTGTCGAGTTCACCAATCCGTCCGACGAGACGGAGGTGTTCCGCTGCGACCTCACCTGGCTGACATCGCGTTGGACCTGCATCTTCGGCGCCGGTTGCCCCGGCATCTACGAGACGAGCCCCGAGGCGGGCTGCTGCACCCTCGGCGCGCACTTCGCCGACGATGACGACGCAAAGCGCGTCGAGGTGATCATGGAGAAGCTCTCTCCGGGGCAGTGGGAGAACCACGCCGAGGGTCACGCGCGGGGCTGGACCGAGAAGGACGACGAGGGCGAGCTCAAGACCCGGGCCTACGAAGGCGCCTGCATCTTCCACAACTCCCGCGAGTTCGAGGGCGGCTACGGCTGCGCGTTGCACGGATACGCGCTCGATGAGGGCATCAAGCCGCACACCACCAAGCCTGACGTCTGCTGGCAGCTGCCGCTGCGCCGCCAGTTCCGCGACGTCGATCGTGGCGACGGTTCGACATACACCGAGGTCCAGATCGGCGAATACACTCGCGCGGGCTGGGGCCCGGGTGGCGCCGACCTCGACTGGTACTGCTCGTCCAACACCGAGGCGCACGTCGGCATGGAGCCGGTCTACGTCTCCAACCGCGACGAGCTGACGGAGCTGATGGGCGAGGCCGGCTATGCCGAGCTGGTCAACCAGTGCGAAGCGCATGAGGCCGCGGGGGCTCCGAACCCACACCGCGCCAGCCTGTGATCTGCACTACACCACGGCTTCCGAACCCAATTTGGTAACCCCCCGAAACGGCGCGATCCCCTGTCAGGCAACAATGCCGTATGCACCTCGATCACGTCTCCTTCGCCGTCGGCGCTGACGGCCTCGCAGGCACGACAGCTTCCCTCGGCAAGCTGCTCGGTGCCACGTTCCTTGACGGTGGCGCGCACCCACGGTTCGGCACGCGCAACATGATCCTGCCGCTCAAGAACCGCCAATACCTCGAAGTCGTCGAGGTACTCGACCACCCCGCATCCGACAAAGCAGCCTTCGGGCAGGCCGTCCGCGAGCGTTCCGACGCCGGCGGTGGCTGGATGGCATGGTGCGTCTCGGTCGACGACATGACCGAGGTCGAGCACCGCATCGGCCGCCACGCCGTACCCGGCAACCGCCGACGTCCCGACGGATTCAACCTCGAATGGCGTCAGATCGGCACCAGCAGCATGCGCGCCGATCCTCAGCTCCCGTACGTGACGTGCTGGGACATCGACCCCGCCGAACACCCGTCGCAGATGGCGGGCTCCGAGATCAGCCTGACTTCGCTCGACATCGCTGGCTCGCCGCAACGCCTCTCGGACTGGCTGGGTGAGCCGGTGATCGATGCGCTCGAGGAGATCAACGTCAACTGGACGGCCCCGCACGGCCTTCCCGGCATCATGGCTGCGACGTTCTCCACCCCCCACGGCGACGTCCGCATTTAGTCCGACCCCCCGCCTAGGCTGACCGCCATGGCGACCACCAAGACTGCTCGGCCCGGCTACCGTTGCGCCGACTGTGGCTGGACCACCAGCAAATGGGTTGGCCGCTGCGGCGAGTGCCAGGCCTGGGGCACCGTTGACATTGCCGCTCCTGCACGTACGGGCCGCACCCAGGCAGCGCCGGTCGCCTCACCCGCCATCCCGATCAGCCAGGTCACGATCGAGTCAGCGCGCTCGGAGACGTCCGGCATCGGTGAGCTCGACCGCGTCCTTGGTGGCGGAGTCGTTCCAGGCGCCGTGCTCCTGCTCGCTGGGGAGCCGGGTGTCGGGAAGTCGACGCTGTTGCTCGAAGTTGCAGCCCGCTGGGCGCGTGCGGGCAGGCGGACTCTCTACGTGTCGGGCGAGGAGTCGGCCGCACAGGTTCGGCTCCGAGCAGAACGTACGGGCGCCGTCCACGACCTTCTCTACCTCGCCGCCGAGACCGATCTCGGCGCGCTGCTGACTCACGTCGAGACGGTCAAGCCCGGGCTGTTGATCGTCGACTCGGTGCAGACGATCGGCTCGGCCGACGTCGACGGAGTGCCGGGAGGTGTCACCCAGGTACGCGAAGTGGCATCCGCCGTGATCCAGCGCGCCAAGTCCGCGAACATCGCAACCCTTCTTGTCGGGCATGTCACCAAGGACGGATCCGTCGCTGGACCACGAGTCCTCGAGCACCTCGTTGACGTCGTGCTGCAGTTCGAGGGCGACCGGAGCTCGCGCCTCCGCCTGCTGCGCGCCGTCAAGAACCGCTTCGGCCCGGTCGACGAGATCGGCTGCTTCGACCTGGTCGACGACGGCATCGTCGAAGTGCCCGATCCGACCGGCCTGTTCCTGTCTCGTCACGAGACGCCGGTGCCCGGCACCTGTGTCACCGTCACGATGGAGGGGCGGCGTCCCCTGCTCGCGGAGGTGCAGGCATTGAGTGTCGAGACCCCCAACCCGTCTCCACGCCGTACGTCCAGCGGCCTCGACTCGTCCCGAGTCGCGATGATCCTTGCGGTGCTGACCAAGCACTGCCGCGTCGACCTCTCCAAGCACGACGTCTACACCGCGACCGTCGGCGGCGCGAAGCTCACCGATCCGTCGGTCGACCTCGCCGTCGCCATTGCGACCGCCTCGGCCTACACCGGCAAGGCGGCACCGGCCGACCTGGTTGCCTTCGGCGAGGTGGGCCTTGCGGGCGAGGTGCGCAAGGTCAGCAACCTCAAGGTCCGGCTGCGAGAGGCCGAGCGCATCGGGTTCACGCGTGCCGTCGTACCCGCTGGATCCGAGGGCATCGACGACTTCAAGGGCTCCATGGCCATCAGCGCGGTGAAGACCATCGCCGAAGCCGTGGCCTGCCTCGATTCGCCTCCTCCCTACTGAGGTCGCCTAGACTGTGACCGACTCAGGTGAGGGGGTGAAGAGCCAGGTGGCTACTCCTGCAGATCGTGGCGTTGAAAAGCCCGACTCAGCAGCACGACTTCGTGCGACGCTGGCCTCTGTCGCGCCCGGAACCGTGTTGCGCGAAGGTCTTGAGCGGATTCTCCGCGGCCGCACCGGCGCATTGATCGTGGTCGGCCACGATCGGCAGATCGAAGCGATCTCGACCGGCGGATTCCGCCTCGACGTCCCCTTCACCGCCACCGGCCTTCGCGAGCTCGCCAAGATGGACGGCGCGATCATCCTCGACAAGGACGCGAGCCGCATCCTGATGGCCGGCGTGCACCTGATGCCCGACCCGTCGATCTTCACCGAGGAGTCCGGCACCCGTCACCGCACGGCTGACCGGGTGGCGCGACAGACCAGCGTCCCGGTGATCTCGGTGTCGGCATCGATGCACATCATCGCGCTCTACCAGGACGACCTCCGCCGTGTGCTCGAAGAGACCGCTGCTGTGCTCGGTCGCGCCAACCAGGCGCTACAGACTCTCGAGCGCTACCGCAATCGTCTCGACGAAGTGTCCGACGCGTTGTCGGCGCTGGAGATCGAGGACCTCGTCACGGTTCGCGATGTTGCGGCTGTCGCCCAGCGGCTTGAGATGGTCAGCCGCATCGCCGGCGAGATCGACACGTACGTACTCGAGCTCGGCACGGACGGACGCCTGCTTGCCCTGCAGCTCGAAGAGCTCATCGGTGGCGTTGACGCCGAGCGCGAGCTGATCATCCGCGACTACATGCCCACCGGTCGCCGTGCGCGTACGACCGAAGCCGTCCTCGGGGCGCTCGCCGACATTCCATCACCAGACCTCGTCGACCTCGGCACAGTCGCCCAGGCGCTGCGGATCGGTTCGGTCGACACTCTCGACAGCCCGGTCTCGCCGAGGGGCTACCGCCTGCTGGCTCGTATCCCCCGCCTCCCCTCGACTGTCGTCGATGGGCTGATCGAGCACTTCGGCTCGCTGCAGAAGCTGCTCGCCGCCAGCATGGAAGACCTGCAGATCGTCGAGGGCGTCGGCGACCTGCGTGCCCGCGGCGTACGCGAGGGCCTCTCGCGCCTCGCCGAGTCCAGCATCCTCGAACGCTACGTCTGACCGACCTACTCGTCGGGCGGCTTCGTGGTGCCCTTGGGCTTGGGCGTTGCCTTGGTCTCAGTTGGCTTCGGCTTGGGCTGCGGATTGAGCGTGAACGTCGTCTTGCCGGGTTCGCCACCGAGCGTGCCCACCTGGATCGTGTAGGTGCCTGGCGTCGCGAAGCCTTCCTTGGTCGAGCACTTGCTGCCCGAGCCGCGAGCAGACCAGGTCGCCTCGGCCAGCGTTGCCCAGCCCGGTGAGATGGCAACCGGATCTGTTAGCAGAGATGTCTTGCACACGGTCGAGTCCCACACAGCCACCTTGTTGGCGCTGATCACGACGAGCAGATCCGCGACAGCCGGTGTCAGCGTGCAGGCAGCCTTCTCGGTCGAACTGACGACCAGGCCGATGTCGACGGGCTCCTTGACCAGTTGACCGGACTTCACTGTGGGCGTCACGCGGATCTTCTCAGGGTTGCAGCTACGGGTCGCACTCGTGAGCTTGACCGAGAGAGCACCTTCCGTCGGTGCCGGCTCGGGCGTTGCCGACGTCGTCGACGTTGCGGTCGACTTCGGCTTGGCCTTGGGGTCGTCACCGCCGCCGAATGCCTTTGTACCGAGCCAGATCAGCGCGATGACGACAGCCAGAAAGAGGAGTCGGCGGCGCCAGTAGATCTCCGCAGGCAACCGCTTCTGGCTCACAGTCCGAGGCTAATGCGCGGGCAGGCCGTGCGAGGATCGACTCGCCATGAACGCCGACACCGCCCAGCTGCACGAACGCATCATCGGCTGGTTCGATGACGCCGGTCGTGATCTGCCCTGGCGCCGCGATGCGTCACCGTGGGCCGTCATGGTCTCGGAGTTCATGCTCCAACAAACGCCGGTCTCGCGAGTTCTGCCCGTGTATGAAGCGTGGGTCGAGCGCTGGCCGACTCCCTCCGACCTCGCCAAGGCATCAACAGGCGACGCCGTACGGGCGTGGGGTCGGCTCGGCTACCCGCGTCGCGCCCTTCGCCTCCACGCCGCCGCAACAGCAATTGTCGAACAGCATCGTGGTGAGGTCCCCAGGTCGCACGACGCACTGCTTGCTCTGCCAGGGGTTGGTGAATACACCGCGGCAGCCATCGCGTCGTTCGCGTACGGGCAGCGTCACGTCGTGCTCGACACCAACGTCCGAAGGGTGTTTGCCCGCATCGTCTCCGGCGAGCAGTTCCCGGCCAAGTCCCTGACATCGGCAGAACGGGCGCTGGCGACCTCACTCATGCCGGAGCACGACGCCCATGGCTGGGCGGCCGCCACGATGGAGCTCGGTGCGCTGACCTGTACGGCGCGCGCACCGGTCTGCTCTGAATGCCCGGTGAGCGACCTCTGCCGCTGGCGCAAGGCGGGCTATCCGGCATACGACGGGCCACCGCGCAGAGGCCAAGCGTGGGTAGGCACCGACAGACAGTGCCGCGGACGGCTGATGGCAGTCCTGCGAGACTCCCCTGTACCCGTGCCCAAGATCCAGCTCGACCTTGTCTGGCCCGACGAGCTACAACGCGAACGTGCTCTCGACGGACTCGTTGCAGACGGTCTCGTCGAACCGTTGGAACGCGATCTCTACGCCCTGCCGAGCTAGCCCAACGCGTTCGCAAGGTCGTCAATGATCTGGCGGGACGTTGCTTCATCGTCGAGAGGGCGATCAAGGAACACCCCGTTGAATGTCGCGTCGATCAGTGCCGCCAGGCGGGGCGCCTCCGCTGCGGCGACCCCGGACCGCTCCAGATGCGAAGCGATTGCTTCAAGCCAGACCGCATTCGAGTCCCGAATCGATGACGCATACGGCTCCCGGCCGAAAAGCCCAAGCGCCGCCGCCTCGACATACATCCGCTGGCACCGTTGGACCTGATCATGGGTGTACGTCGCCCAGAGGTCGAGCACAGACTGCGGCAGAGACGACGACGGCGCCATGGCGTTGATCATCGCCATCGAGCGCTCGTTGGAGGTCGCCAAAACTGCGGCGACAAGCTCGTCCTTGGACCCGAAGTGATAGATCAGCATCCGGTCGCTCGTATCGAGCTCGGCGGCGAGCGGGCGAAGGCTCAGGCCGATCAGGCCGTGGGCCAGGACGTAGTCAGTCGCTGCCTCGGTGAGATCGTCACGTTTCGTCATCCCGATAAACGTAGCATGTGCTACAGTCATTTATGTAGCACATGCTACGTGTCTGTCAGGAATCTCATGTTCGTTGCAAGCGCGCTGCTGATGGTCGCGATCGCCACAGAAGTGCTCGCCACCGCCGTGCTCCCCCGCGCCCAAGGCTTCACACAACCTGGGTGGACCGCTGCGGTCGTGGCCGGATACGCCGTGTCAATCTGGCTTCTGACCCTCGTGGTCAAGGAGATCCCGGTGTCCGTCACCTACGCCATCTGGGCTGGGCTCGGCACCGCCGCTATCGCGGTCGTGGGTGTCATCTTCCTCGACGAGCCGGTCAGCCTGGTCAAGGTCACCGCGATCGCGCTGATCATCGCCGGCGTTGTCCTGCTCAACGTCCAGACTTCGCACTGAGTCCACCTGAACGACGAAAGCCCCACACCGAGGTGCGGGGCTTTCGTTCAGAACGTTATTCGGCTGCGGCCTCGACTGCCGGGGGCGTCGTGACCTCGGTGAGCTCGAGCTCGGCCTTGTTGCGACCTTCGAAGGTGAAGACGGCATCTGAGCCTTCGCCCTCGACGCCGACCAGCACGAGCTGACCTGCGCGCAGGTCGCCGTACAGCAGCTTCTCGGCCATGACGTCCTCGATCTCGCGCTGCACGGTGCGACGCAACGGTCGCGCTCCGAGCACGGGATCGAATCCGCGCGTGGACAGCAGGGACTTCGCCTCCATCGTGAGCTCGATGCTCATGTCCTTCTCGGCCATGCGCTTCTCCAGCGAGTCGATCATCATGTCGACCATCTGGAGGATCTCTTCCTGCGTCAGCGGCGGGAAGACGATGATCTCGTCAACACGGTTGAGGAACTCAGGCCTGAAGTGCTGCTTGAGCTCGATCGAGACGCGTTCCTTCATCTTGTTGTAGGAACCTGCCACGTCGCCGGCCTGGCTGAAGCCGAGGTTGACGCCCTTGGAGATCTCACGAGCACCGAGGTTGGTGGTCATGATGACGACGGTGTTCTTGAAGTTGATGACTCGGCCCTGACCGTCGGTGAGGTGACCCTCCTCGAGGATCTGCAACAGCGAGTTGAAGATGTCGGGGTGAGCCTTCTCGATCTCGTCGAACAGCACCACGGAGAACGGCTTGCGGCGGACCTTCTCGGTCAGCTGTCCACCCTCTTCGTAGCCGACGTAGCCGGGAGGCGAGCCGAAGAGACGCGAGACGGTGTGCTTCTCGCTGTACTCCGACATGTCGAGCTGGATGAGTGAGTCCTCGTCGCCGAACAGGAAGTTGGCGAGCGCCTTGGACAACCACGTCTTGCCGACGCCCGAGGGTCCGGCGAAGATGAACGATCCACCGGGACGCTTGGGGTCCTTGAGGCCGGCCCGCGTACGACGGATCGCCCGCGACAGCGCTTTGATGGCTTCTTCCTGGCCGATGACCCGCTTGTGGAGCTCTTCCTCCATGTTGAGCAGGCGGCTGGACTCAGCTTCGCTGAGCTGGCCGACCGGGATGCCCGTCGCCTTGGCGAGGACTTCGGCGATCAGGTGCTCGTCGACGACGGCAACCGTGTCGAGGTCACCCGACTTCCACTGCTTCTCGCGCTCGCCCTTGGCGGTGATGAGCTTCTTCTCCTCGTCGCGCAGCGAAGCGGCAGCCTCGAAGTCCTGTGCGTCGATGGCGCCTTCCTTGCGGCGGCGTACGTCGGTGATCTTGTCGTCGAACTCGCGAAGCTCCGGTGGCGTCGCCATGCGGCGGATGCGCAGACGGGCTCCGGCTTCGTCGATCAGGTCGATCGCCTTGTCCGGGAGGAAGCGGTCGGAGACGTAGCGGTCACCCATCGTTGCCGCGGCGACGAGCGCCTCGTCCGTGATGGAGACACGGTGGTGCGCCTCGTAGCGATCGCGCAGACCCTTGAGGATCTCGACGGTGTCGAGCACCGACGGCTCTTCGACGAGGATCGGCTGGAAGCGGCGGTTGAGCGCTGCGTCCTTCTCGAAGTGCTTGCGGTACTCATCGAGCGTCGTCGCACCGATCGTCTGCAGCTCGCCACGAGCCAGCATCGGCTTGAGGATGCTGGCAGCGTCGATCGCGCCTTCGGCGGCACCGGCACCGACGAGCGTGTGGATCTCGTCGATGAACAGGATGATGTCGCCGCGCGTGCGGATCTCCTTGAGGACCTTCTTGAGGCGCTCTTCGAAGTCACCGCGGTAGCGCGAGCCGGCAACGAGGGCGCCGAGGTCGAGCGTGTAGATCTGCTTGTCGCGCAGCGTCTCGGGGACGTCGCCGCGGACGATGTCCTGGGCGAGGCTCTCGACGACAGCGGTCTTGCCGACGCCGGGCTCGCCGACGAGGACAGGGTTGTTCTTGGTGCGGCGCGACAGCGTCTGCATGACGCGCTCGGCCTCGTCATCGCGTCCGATGACCGGGTCGAGCTTGCCTTCGCGGGCAGCCTGCGTGAGGTTGCGACCAAACTGGTCGAGCACGGCAGAGGTGCTGGGTGCACTTTCGGCCTGGCCGCCGACCTGCTCGGCTTCCTTGCCCTGGAATCCGCTGACGAGCTGGATGACCTGCTGGCGTACGCGGTTGAGGTCGGCGCCGAGCTTGACCAGCACCTGCGCTGCAACGCCTTCGCCCTCGCGGATGAGGCCGAGCAGGATGTGCTCGGTGCCGATGTAGTTGTGTCCGAGCTGGAGTGCCTCGCGGAGGCTGAGCTCGAGGACCTTCTTGGCGCGCGGAGTGAATGGGATGTGTCCACTCGGGGCCTGCTGGCCCTGGCCGATGATGTCTTCGACCTGGCCGCGTACGGCTTCCAGCGAGATGTCGAGGCTCTCAAGAGCCTTGGCGGCAACGCCTTCGCCCTCGTGGATCAGGCCGAGGAGGATGTGCTCCGTGCCGATGTAGTTGTGGCTGAGCATGCGTGCCTCTTCTTGGGCAAGCACGACCACGCGACGAGCACGGTCAGTAAATCTTTCGAACATTGGGCGTCCCCCTCTGCTGGACTATCAGTTCAGTTTAGTCGGGTATGGGAAACGGCGAGCCGAATGTCCATAT
>JAKFCR010000327.1:0-1545 GCA_036676545.1 Aeromicrobium sp.
GCCGCGACGACCGCCTTCTGGAAAGAGAAGCGCCTCAACATCATCGACACCCCCGGCCACGTGGACTTCACCATTGAAGTCGAGCGTTCGCTGCGCGTGCTCGACGGCGCCGTGACGGTGCTGGACGGCAACGCCGGCGTCGAGCCGCAGACCGAAACCGTCTGGCGCCAGGCCGACAAGTACCGGGTGCCGCGGATCGTCTTCGTCAACAAGATGGACAAGATCGGCGCCGACTTCGACGCTTCGGTGCAGTCGATCCGCGACCGTCTGGGCGCCAAGGCCGTGCCGATCCAGTTCCCGATCGGTTCGGAATCCTCGCTGTCGGGCCTGGTCGACATCGTCGCCATGAACTCGGTGGTCTGGGACAACGACGCCCTGGGCGCCAACTTCACCGTCGGCCCGATCCCGGACGACCTGATGGACAAGGCCGTCGCCGCTCGTCAGTACCTGATCGACAACGCCGTCGAGCTCGATGACGAGGCGATGGAAGCCTATCTGGACGGCACCGAGCCCTCGCTGGAAGTGCTGAAGAAGTGCATCCGCAAGGCCGTGCTGACCGGCGCCTTCTACCCGATCCTGTGCGGCTCGGCCTTCAAGAACAAGGGCGTGCAGACGCTGCTGGACGCCGTCGTCGACTACCTGCCTTCGCCGGTGGACATCCCGCCGACCCCGGGCATCGACTTCAAGACGGAAGAGCCGATCGTTCGCCGCGCCTCGGACGACGAACCCCTGTCGGTCCTGGCCTTCAAGATCATGGACGACCCGTTCGTCGGCTCTCTGACCTTCTGCCGCATCTATTCCGGCAAGATGGAAACCGGCATGGGCCTGCTGAACTCGAGCCGCGATCGTAAGGAACGCGTCGGCCGCATGCTGCTGATGCACTCGAACGACCGTCAGGACATCAAGGAAGCCTACGCCGGCGACATCGTCGCCCTGGCCGGCCTGAAGGACACCCGCACCGGCGACACCCTGTGCGATCCCCTGAAGTCGCCCGTCATCCTCGAGAAGATGGAATTCCCGGCGCCGGTGATCGAGATCTCGGTCGAGCCCAAGACCAAGGCCGACCAGGAGAAGCTGGGCGTCGCCCTGGCCAAGCTGGCCTCGGAAGATCCCTCGTTCACCGTCTCGACCGACCACGAGTCGGGCCAGACCATCCTCAAGGGGATGGGCGAGCTGCACCTGGACATCAAGATCGACATCCTGCGCCGCACCTACAAGGTCGACGCGACGATCGGTCAGCCCCAGGTCGCCTACCGTGAATCGCTGGGCCGCAAGGTCGACATCGACTACACGCACAAGAAGCAGACCGGCGGTACGGGCCAGTTCGCCCGCGTCATGATCACCTTCGAGCCGGGCGAGCCGGGTTCGGGCTTCGTGTTCGAGAACTCGATCGTCGGCGGCGCGGTGCCCAAGGAATACATTCCGGGCGTGCAGAAGGGCATCGAGTCGGCCAAGGACAACGGCCTGCTGGCCGGCTTCCCGCTGATCGACTTCAAGGCGACCCTGACGGACGGCAAGTTCCACGACGTCGACTCCAGCGTGCTG
>JAKFCR010000328.1:0-17131 GCA_036676545.1 Aeromicrobium sp.
CTCAGTTCGGGATCCCCCGAGGCCCAGGCGAGCCCGCCGCCGGCTGGAGATCCCCAGCATTCCTGCCGCTCGTTACCCAAGGATTGCTCGTGTCCCGCTCCCAGAACCTCCGCCCCGACGCCACCGAGGCTCTGACAGCCCTGCTGCAGAGCCGCATTCTGGTGCTCGACGGAGCGATGGGTACGGCAATCCAGCGAGACCGTCCCGACGAGGCCGGCTACCGCGGTGAGCGGTTCAAGGACTGGCCCAGCGACGTGCAGGGCAACAACGACCTGCTGACGTTGACCGCGCCCGAGATCATCGGCGGCATCCACCGCGAGTACCTCGAAGCCGGCGCGGACATCATCGAGACCAACACGTTCAACGCCAATGCGGTGTCGCTGTCCGACTACGGCATGGAGGAGTTCTCGTACGAGTTCAACTACGAGTCAGCCAAGCTGGCCCGGGCTATCTGCGACGAGGTCGGCACGGCTGACAAGCCGCGGTATGTCGCTGGCGCACTCGGCCCCACGACGCGTACGGCATCCATCTCCCCCGACGTCAACGATCCCAGCGCGCGCAACGTCTCGTACGACCAGCTCGTCGACGCCTACGCGGAAGCCACCCGGGCACTGCTCGATGGCGGCTCTGACCTGATCTTCATCGAGACGATCTTCGACACGCTCAACGCTAAGGCTGCGATCTCTGCGGTCGAGAAGGTGTTCACCGAGTACGGCCGTCGGTGGCCCATTGTCATCTCCGGCACGATCACTGACGCCTCCGGTCGAACGCTCTCGGGCCAGACCACCGAGGCGTTCTGGCACTCCGTACGCCACTCCAAGCCGCTGCTCGTGGGACTCAACTGCGCACTCGGCGCCAAGGAGATGCGCCCCTACATCTCCGAGATGTCACGCGTCGCTGACACGTTCGTGTCGGCGTACCCGAACGCTGGCCTGCCCAATGCATTCGGTGAATACGACGAAGCACCCGAGGAGACCGCGGCGATCGTCGCGGAATTCGCGGATGCCGGCTTCGTCAACCTCGTCGGCGGATGTTGCGGCACGACGCCCGCTCACATCGCGGAGATCGCGAAGCAGGTCGACGGCAAGGCTCCGCGCTCGGTACCCGAGTCCAAGGAAGCCCTGCGACTGTCAGGCCTTGAGCCGTTCTCAGTCGTCGAGGACACCTTGTTCGTCAACGTCGGCGAGCGCACCAACATCACCGGCTCGGCCCGCTTCCGCAACCTGATCAAGGCCGGTGACTACACCACCGCGCTCGCCGTCGCCCGCCAGCAGGTTGAGGCCGGCGCTCAGGTCATCGACATCAACATGGACGAGGGCATGATCGACGGCGTCGAGGCGATGGATCGCTTCACCAAGCTGATCGCCACCGAGCCCGACATCTGTCGCGTCCCGACGATGATCGACTCCTCCAAGTGGGACGTCATCGAGGCCGGTCTCAAGAACGTCCAGGGCAAGTCGATCGTCAACTCGATCTCGCTGAAGGAAGGCGAGGAGAAGTTCGTACGAGAGGCAGAGCTGTGTCGTACGTACGGCGCCGCTGCCGTCGTCATGGCATTCGACGAAGAGGGACAGGCCGACAACCTGGAGCGCCGCAAGCAGATCTGCGAGCGCGCGTATCGGATCCTGGTCGACCAGGTCGGCTTCCCAGCTGAAGACATCATCTTCGATCCCAACGTGTTCGCCGTGGCGACAGGTATCGAGGAGCACGCGAACTACGGTCTCGACTTCATCGAGGCGACTCGTTGGATCAAGGAGAACCTCCCCGGCGCCAAGGTGTCCGGCGGTGTCTCGAACGTGTCGTTCTCGTTCCGTGGCAACAACCCCGTACGCGAGGCAATTCACGCGGTGTTCCTCTACCACGCGATCGGCGCTGGCATGGACATGGGAATCGTCAACGCCGGCGCCCTCGAGGTCTATGACGAGGTGCCAGAGCTGTTGCGCGAGCGCATCGAGGACGTCATCCTCAACCGCCGCCCGGACAGCACCGAACGCCTCCTCGACATCGCCGCGGACTTCGCCGGCGACGGCTCGGTCAAGGAAGTCGCGACCGAGGAATGGCGCTCGCTGCCCGTCACAGAACGCATCACGCACGCCCTGGTCAAGGGCATCGACGAGTTCGCCGAAGAAGACACCGAAGAGCTGCGCAAGATCATCTCCGAGCGCGGCGGTCGGCCGATCGAGGTCATCGAAGGCCCGCTGATGGACGGCATGAACGTTGTCGGCGACCTGTTCGGCGAGGGCAAGATGTTCCTCCCGCAGGTCGTGAAGTCGGCACGCGTCATGAAGAAGGCCGTCGCGTACCTCCTGCCCTTCATCGAGGCCGAGAAGCAGCCCGGCGACGCCGAGCGCACCAACGGCAAGGTCGTCATGGCCACTGTCAAGGGCGATGTCCACGACATCGGCAAGAACATCGTCGGCGTCGTCCTCCAGTGCAACAACTACGACGTCGTCGACCTCGGCGTGATGGTGCCTGCCCAGAAGATCCTCGACGCGGCCAAGGCCGAGAACGCCGACGTCATCGGCCTCTCTGGCCTGATCACGCCGTCGCTCGACGAGATGGTCAACCTCGCATCGGAGATGGAGCGTCAGGGATTCGACATCCCGCTGCTCATCGGTGGCGCCACGACGTCGCGCGCGCATACGGCCGTGAAGGTTGATCAGAAGTATCACGGCCCGGTGGTCTGGGTGAAGGATGCATCGCGCTCTGTCCCCGTCGTCGCCGCGCTGCTGTCTGACGAGCAGCGACCGAAGCTGCTCGCGGAGACCGCTGCTGACTACGACTCGCTGCGCGAGCGCCACGCTGCTCGCCAGGATGCTCGTTCGCTCCTGTCGATCGCCGCTGCGCGCGAGAACGCAACGCCGATCGACTGGACCGGTTACCAGCCGCCGCGTCCCCGCATGCTGGCGAAGCAGGCCCGCGACTCGCATACC
This sequence comes from Aeromicrobium sp., assembly GCA_036676545.1. Taxonomy (GTDB): domain Bacteria; phylum Actinomycetota; class Actinomycetes; order Propionibacteriales; family Nocardioidaceae; genus Aeromicrobium. The sequence continues at coordinate 2,934 of JAKFCR010000328.1, forward strand.
GACGACTACCACGTGTCCGGTGCGCCGACTCAGTTCGTCAAGACGTTCAGCGACTACTCGCTCGATGAGCTGCGCAAGTACATCGACTGGCAACCGTTCTTCAACGCCTGGGAGATGAAGGGCAAGTTCCCCGACATCCTCAACAGCCCGACGACGGGTGAAGCCGCTCGCAAGCTGTATGACGACGGTCAGGCCATGCTTGATCGTCTGATCGAGGAGAAGTGGATCCGTGCCAACGGCGTGTTCGGCCTCTTCCCGGCCAGCCAGATCGAGAACGACGCGATCGAGGTCTACACGGATGAGTCGCGCACCGAGGTGCTGACTGTCCTCAACCAGCTGCGCCAGCAAGGCGAGCATCGCGAGGGCGTACCCAACCGCTCGCTTGCCGACTTCATCGCGCCCAAGGAGACGGGTCTGCGCGACTACGTCGGTGCGTTCGCCGTGACGGCCGGCGTCGGCATCACGGACAAGATCATGGAGTTCAAGAAGGAGCTCGACGACTACAGCGCGATTCTCCTGGAGTCCCTGGCTGATCGTCTTGCCGAGGCGTTTGCCGAGCGCATGCACGAACGCGTACGCAAGGAGTTCTGGGCTCACGCTCCTCACGAGGCCCTCGACAACGAGGACCTCATCAAGGAGAAGTACGAAGGCATCCGCCCGGCACCGGGCTATCCCGCCTGCCCCGAGCACACCGAGAAGCAGCGCATCTGGGAACTCCTCGATGTCGAAGCCAACACCGGTATCGAGCTCACCGAGAGCATGGCGATGTGGCCGGGCGCTGCGGTCAGCGGTCTCTACTTCTCGCATCCTCAGTCGCAGTACTTCGTCGTGGGGCGCATTGGTCGCGACCAGGTCGAGGACTATGCCGAGCGCAAGGGCTGGTCTGTCGACGAGGCCGAGAAGTGGCTCTCCCCCAACCTGGGTTACCGCACTGAGAATGAGTAGCCGCCGCGTAGAACCGGACCGCGCTCGTACCTTGCGCTCACTCCCGGCATCGCGCTGGCGCTCGTCCGGGTCCGGCTGGCTCGCTTCGCTCGCCCCACGCTTTCCTTGCGTCGGGTGCATGGTCGAGTTTTACCGTTGCGCCGACGGCTAGGCTGCTTGCGTGAGTGAAGGTTTCGATGTTCCGCCGCTGAGGGATCCGTGGATGGTCGCGGCATTCGAAGGGTGGAACGACGCTGCTGACGCGGCTTCGGGCGCCGTCGATCACCTCATTGAGGAGTGGGACGCCGAGCTGCTCATTGAGCTCGACCCGGAGGACTATTACGACTTCCAAGTCCACCGTCCGCACGTGACGACTGACGAAGATGACGAACGCATCATCGTGTGGCCGGCTCCGTCGATCTTCCATGCCCGGCCTCGCCGCAGCGACCGCGATGTCCTGCTGCTTCGTGCACCCGAGCCGAACTTCCGTTGGGGCGCGTTCTGCTCGTCTGTCATCGGCGTGGCCAAGCTTGCTGGCGTCACCGAGCTCATCACCTTGGGTGCCCTACTTGCAGACTCTCCGCACACCCGCCCGGTGCCGGTGAGCGGGTCGACGTCCGACAAGGCGCTCATGGAACGTATGTCGCTGCAGCCCTCGCGCTATACCGGGCCGATCGGCATCACCACTGTCCTGAACGACACCGCAGCACGCGAAGGGATCGCCACAGCCTCACTCTGGGCAGCAGTCCCGCACTACCTGGCCGAGCCTCCGTGCCCCAAGGCGACGCTTGCCCTGCTTGGCTCGCTCGAGGACGCTGTCGGCATACCGCTCCCCCAAGGCGTCCTGGTCGAGATGACGGACGCCTGGCAGCGCGGTGCCGAAGACCTCGCGTCACGGGACTCGGAGATTGCTGAGTACGTCGAGGCACTCGAGCAGGAGCGGGACACCAGCGACCTGCCCGAGGCCAGCGGCGACGCGATCGCGCGAGAGTTCGAGCGCTACCTCCGCCGTCGTACCGACGACCCGGAGTAGCTAGAGCAGCACGCCGAGCAAGGCGTCGATTGCTGCGCGCGCCGTGGAGCCAGCGTTGGAGTCGTCTCCTGATCGTGAGGCCCAGGAGTCGATCGCGGCCAGTGCGGCGGGGGCATCAAGATCGTTGGTCATCGCTGCCCTGATCTCTGCGAGCAGGTCGTCGCCTGACGGCCCTGCAGGTCGATCGACGGCCGTACGCCAAGCAGCGAGGCGCTGCTCAGCCTCGTCGATCTCTCCACCGAACCACTCCCAGTCACTCCGGTAGTGATGCGCGAGCAATGCGAGCCGGATCGCCATTGGATCGCGGCCATCGGCACGGAGCTTGGAGACGAGGACCAGGTTGCCCTTGGACTTCGACATCTTCTCGCCCTCAAATCCGACCATGCCGGCGTGGACGTACGCGCGGGCGAAGGGCTCATGCGTGGCGACAGTCGCCTCCGAGGCCGACATCTCGTGGTGCGGGAAGACGAGGTCAGAGCCACCGCCCTGTACGTCGAACGCTGTGCCGAGGTTGTCCAGGGCGATTGCCGCGCACTCGATGTGCCAGCCAGGACGACCGCGGCCGAGGCGGGTGTCCCATGACGGCTCACCTGGACGCTCAGCAAGCCACAGCAGGCAGTCCAGCGGGTGCTTCTTGCCTGCACGCTCTGGGTCTCCCCCACGCTCGGGAAAGATCCGCAGCATCGTCTCTTCGTCGAAGCCCGAGACCGTGCCGAAGGTGGCATCGGCGTGAACGTCGAAGTACAGATCGTCATCGACTTGGTAGACGGCACCGGCCGCATCGAGCTTGTCGATCAGGTCAACCACGAGGTCGATCGACTCGACAGCGCCGACGTATGCAGCCGGAGCCAGTATGCGAAGCGCCGTCATGTCGTCGCGGAACAGCTGGGTCTCCCGTTCTGCGAGCTCGACCCAGTCAACGCCGGTGGCTGTCGCACGCTCCAGCAGCGGGTCATCGACGTCGGTGACGTTCTGTGTGTACGTGATGTCGAGGCCACGATCGAGCCACACGCGCTGCAGCAGATCGAAGGCCAAGTAGGTCGATGCGTGCCCCAGGTGAGTGGCGTCGTAGGGCGTGATGCCGCAGACATACAGACGCGCTGTGCCCTCTGGGTCGCTTGCAGCGAGCCCCTTCTTCGCGGTGTCGTGGATCTGGACGGCCGGACCGAGCCCGAACCCGAGATCGTCGAGTGACGGAATCGCGGGTGACGTCCAGCTACGCATGGGTCGAGCGTATCGGGAGGGCGCATACGGCGTGCCGACGGCCGGACCGCGATGAAGCGGGTTCACAATGACGACGTGATCATTGACTGCGCCGTCTATCGGGACGGAGTCCGCGAATCCACCGAGCACGACACCGGCTCACTTGAAGCCGCCATTGCGGGGCTCGGCGACGACGACTTCCTGTGGATCGGGATCGGCAATCCCAGGACTGACGAGCTGGAGCGGGTGGCCGGGACGCTCGGCCTCCACCCACTCGCGGTCGAGGACGCGCTCGAGGCGCACCAGCGTCCCAAGGTGGAGCGTTATCCCGACCACATCTTCATGACACTGCGAACTGTCTCGTACAACGATGACGACATCACGACGCACGAGGTGAACATCTTCATGGGTGTGAACTTCTTGCTCACAGTTCGCCATGGCGGCCCGGATCTCAAGGACGCCCGCAAGGCGGCAGAGACCAGGATTGAGCCTCTTTCGCACGGCCCCACGGCTGCGCTCCACGCGGTTGTCGACTCGATTGTGGATCGGTACGAGGACGTCGCGGCCGAGCTCGAGAACGACGTCGAAGAGGTCGAGACCTCCGTGTTCTCGAACGAGCTCTCCAACGACTCAAGCCGCATCTACCGGCTCAAACGCGAGACCCTCGAGTTCCGCCGTGCCGTGATGCCGTTGAGAGATCCCGTGGAGCGTTTCGCCACCACGTCGATGCCCGAGGATGCACGTCCGTACTTCCGCGACATCGCCGACCACCTCGCTCGAGCCGCTGAAGCCATCGAGTCGATCGACAAGCTGCTCGACAACGCCCTCAACGCCCATCTGGCGCAGCTGAGCGTCCAGCAGAACGAGGACATGCGCAAGCTGACCGCAGGCGCCACGATCTTCGCGGTCCCGACCGCGATCGCTGGCATCTACGGCATGAACTTTGAGCACATGCCCGAGCTCGAATGGACCTTCGGCTATCCAATGGTGATCGTCGCCATCGGCGGGATCTGCACCTACATCTACTGGCGCTTCAAGCGCTCCGGCTGGCTCTAACTGACGGTCGTGCTGGCGCCGATGACGCCTGCCGCCACGAGAACGAGCACCAGCGTGCCCAGCGCGATGCGGTATGCCACGAACGGTGCGTACGAGCGCGTGCTCACGTACTTAAGCAGCCAATGAATGACGGCGAGACCCACCACGAACGACACGACAGTTCCTACAATCGTCGGGCCGACGCCGTATGCGTTCTCGCCGCCGATGTCCTTCAGCTTGAAGATGCCCGCACCGACCACGGCCGGGATCGCGAGGAGGAACGCATAGCGCGTTGCCGCAGCGCGTTCGTACCCCAGGAACAAGCCCATGCTGATCGTGGCACCGGAGCGCGAGACACCAGGAACGAGTGCGCCAGCCTGGGCGAAGCCGAGCAGGATGGCGTGGCGCATCGTGAGCTGCTCGATGGGACGACTCTTGCGGCCCACTCGCTCGGCAATGCCGAGCACAATGCCCAGCACGACCAAGGTGCTGCCGATGACCCACAGGTTGCGGAACTCACGATCGATCAGGTCCTGGAGTGCGATACCGAGGGCGACGATCGGCATCGAGCCGATGATGATGAACCAGCCCATCCGCCACTCGGGCGCCTCGCGTGCACCACTTGAGAAGACGCCGCGTACCCAACCGGAACCGATGGTCCAGATGTCCTTCCAGAAGTACAGGACTACCGCCAGCTCTGTGCCGATCTGGATCACCGCCGTGTATGCCGCGCCAGGATCGTCCCAACCGAAGAACTTGGGGAAGATCGCGAGGTGAGCGCTGCTGGAGATGGGAAGGAATTCGGTCAGGCCCTGAATGACACCCAGAACCACGGCACGGAGAAAGTCCACCGTGCGAGCCTACCGGCGACTCAAGCGCTCCCGGACTAGCGTTGCGTGCATGCAATATCGCCGCGTTGGTCGCTCGGGCCTCGAGGTCTCGCGGCTCGCCCTCGGCACGATGTCGTGGGGTGCTGCGGTCGACGCGTACGAGGCCGAGGACCAGCTCAAGACCTTCCTCGACGCCGGTGGCACTTTGGTTGACACCGCACCTATTTATGGCGACGGCAACTGCGAAGAGCTGCTCGGCACATTGCTCGCCAAGACCGGTGTACGCGATCGCATCGTGCTTGCCGGCAAGGCTGCGCTCGTCCATCGCAACGGCGAGGTCGAACGCGATGCTTCCCGCAAGACACTGCTCGAGCAGCTGGATCTGTCGCTCAGGCAGCTCGGCACAGATCACCTCGATCTGTGGCAGATCCATCGGTGGGACGAACGCACGCCGATTGAAGAGACGCTCGCGACTCTCGAGCAGGTTGTTCGCAGCGGCAAGGTCACGTACGTCGGGATCTCCAACTTCACTGGCTGGCAGACCTCACTGGCTCACACCTGGCTAGCAGGTCGGCCGGACGCCCTGCCGATCATCAGCACCCAGATGGAGTACTCGCTGCTGCATCGCGAGCCCGAAGCCGAAGTGTTCGCAGCAGCCGAGCACCACGGCATGGGGATCCTCGCGTGGTCGCCCTTGGGACGTGGCGTGCTCACCGGCAAGTACCGGGCAGGCATTCCTGCCGATTCACGTGCGGCCGACCCCGGCTGGGGCGACTTCGTGTCGCGCTACCTCACACCAGCCAAGTCGGCTGTCGTTGAGGCGGCGGCGCGTGCCTCGGAAGGCCTCGGCGTCACTGTCGCCCACGTCTCGCTGTCCTGGCTGCTGGCCCGGCCCGGTGTCGCCTCGGCGATCGTCGGTGCGCGTACGACGGCTCAGCTGCAGGAAAGTCTCGCCTCTGAGGAGCTCGAGCTTCCACCGGAGATCGTTCAGGCTCTCGACGACGTGTCGGGAGTCTCTCGCTAGTCACACTGATGGGAAGGGCGCAGATGATCGAGTACGAGTTCTGGAACCTGGTAATCCCGCGCACGCAGTCACGCCAGGCGGTGTGTCGGCTGCTGACAGACGCGGCGGAGTATCACGGCTGGGAACTCGAACGATTGCGCAAGGACGGCACCGGCGAACGCACGATTGTGCTGCGCCGAAAGATCATGCGTATGCGCAGCACGCTCTAGATCAGGTTCAAGAACTCGTCGAAGACCCTCGAGCCGAACTCGAGTGCGTCCACGGGCACGCGCTCGTCGACGCCATGGAACAGTGCCGTGAAGTCGAGGTCACCCGGCAGTCGCAGCGGCGTGAACCCGTACGACGTGATGCCGAGCTTGTGCCACGCCTTGGCGTCGGTACCACCTGACATCAGGAACGGGGCGATGTGCGCCTCGGGGTCCTGGCTGTGGAGCGCGACGGTCATGGCATCGACCAGGTCGCCCTCGAAGGCGTATTCGAGTGCGGCTTCGTCGATGTAGGACTCGACCGTGATCGAGTCACCCACAATTGTCTGGACGGTCGGTAGGAACGTGTCTGCGTGGCCAGGCAGGTAGCGACCGTCCACGTATGCAACGGCCTCGCCGGGGATCACGTTGTGCTTGTAGCCAGCCTGCAGCATCGTCGCGTTAGTGGTGTTGCGGATGCCGGCGCCAATCATGCGGATGGCTGGACCGAAGTGCTCAAGCAGCTCGTCCGGCGTGCCGTCGGAGCCCGTCAGCTCGCGAACCTTGGTCAGAAGGAGCTGCATCGACGGGCCGGGCTCGGCCGGCCAGTCGTGCGCACCGAGGGCGAGCAGCCCGCTGGCGAGGTGAGTGATGGCGTTGTCAGTGTTGCGCATCGAACCGTGGCCGGCTGTGCCACGTGCGCGCAAACGCATCCATCCGAGGCCCTTCTCGCCGCTCTCGATCAGGTAGAGGCGCTGGCCGCCGATCTCGGTGGAGAATCCGCCCACCTCGCCGATTGCCTCGGTGCAGCCTTCGAACAGTCCGGGGTGCTCGTCGACGAGCCAGTGGGCTCCGAGGAGTCCCCCGGCCTCTTCGTCGGCGGTGAACACCATCGTGATCGGACGGTCTGGGATCGCTCCAGCGCGTTGACGGGCGCGTACGACTGACAACAGCATCGCGTCGAAGTCCTTCATGTCGACCGCACCGCGGCCAAACAGATAGCCGTCCACGACCTCGGCCGCGAACGGGTCGACCGACCAGTCCTCTGCCTGCGCGGGTACGACATCGAGGTGCCCGTGGATCAACAACCCCGGCTTGGGCGAGTCCTGGTTGCCCCAGCGCGCGACGAGGCTGGCGCGGCCGGATTCGGACTCGAAGATCTCCGACTCGATCCCGACCTCGGCGAGGGAGGCGGCGACGTATTCAGCAGCCTTGCGCTCCCCCGGACCGGAGTCATCACCGAAATTCGAGGTGTCGATCCTGATCAGGTCGCGACAGATCTCGAGTACTTCAGTTTCCGGTGCGTGCCCCATACGGTGATCCTACGTCCGTCACACGACCATCGGGAGGTCACGCATGAGCCGACTCATCCTTGCCATGACCACGTCGCTGGATGGGTTTGCCACTGGTCCGGACATCAGCGTCGAAGACGCCATGGGTGTCGGTGGCGAAGCCCTCCACGACTGGATCTTCGGCGACGATCCGACTGACAAACGGGTCGCCAAGAGCCTGTCCGCCGGAATCGGTGCCTGCATCGTGGGCCGCACGATGCACGACCTCGGAGTCCCGCACTGGGAAGACGTGCCCTATCCCCTGCCCACCGTGGTGCTCACGCATGAAGAGCTGCCCGATCGGCAAATGAAGAGTGACGCGTTCAGGTACGTGTCGGGCATACCCGAGGCGGTCAAGCGCGCCAAGGAGCTTGCCGGAGACCAGGACGTGCTCGTGATGGGTGGGTCGAACATGGCGCAGCAGTTCATCAACGCAGGGCTGATCGACGAGATCCGACTCAGCATCGCCCACATCCTGCTGGGTGAAGGAGTTCGACTATTCGATCAGCTGACGGTGGTGCCGGGGCTCGAGACGGTGTCCTCAGAATCGAGCGCGATGGCGACTCATCTGGTGCTCCGTACGGTTCCCTAGCCGAGCAGCCCGTCCATCACCCGGCTGAAGAGTCTGGCACTGGCCAGTCGTACGAACCAGTCGAACAGGCGCGGCACGCCAGTCACCCGAATCTCCTCACGCCACGTGACCCGACTCCCCTCGCCGTGCGCCTCGACCGTGAGCTCAGCCCATCCCTTGACGACCCGACCACGCTTCTCGAGCCGGCAGTATGACGGCTCGTGCCATGTCACGACACCCATCGGATCATCGAATCCGATCGGGCCGACGCCCGTACGGGCGAGGAATCCGTCAGAAGTTCTCGTCACGGTGGTCAACGGCACAAACCGGCCGTGAGCAGGCCAATCCGTGACTCGACGCCAAGCCTCATCAGGGCTGAGGCGTACCTCGCGGACGATCTCGATCTGGGCCACGGCACGATGGTAGGTATGCGCACCATGCCGTTCACCTCGATTGCCGACGTCAAGGCCAAGCTGGCCGCGGCTGACTACCTCGCGTCGGATGCCGTTGCAACGACGGTCTTCCTTGCCAGTGAGCTCGGCAAGCCGCTGCTCGTCGAAGGACCGGCCGGTGTCGGCAAGACCGAGCTGTCCCGCGCCGTCGCAGATGCCTGCGGCGCCGATCTCGTACGGCTGCAGTGCTACGAAGGCGTTGACGAGGCGCGCGCCCTCTATGAGTGGAACCACGCAAAGCAGCTCCTCCGGATCACCGCGGGCCGTCAGGAGACGTGGGACGAGGCGCGCAGCGACATCTTCAGCGAGGAGTTCCTGCTCCCCCGTCCGCTGCTGACCGCAATCCGCAACGACGGTCCGACGGTTCTGTTGATCGACGAGACCGACAAGGCAGATGTTGAGATCGAGGGCTTGCTACTCGAGATCCTCGGTGAGTTCCAGGTGACGATCCCGGAGCTCGGGACGATCAAGGCCAAGCAGCGCCCTTTCGTCGTGCTGACCTCCAACGCGACACGCGAGCTTTCCGAGGCGTTGCGTCGCCGTTGCCTGTTCCTCCACATCGACTTCCCGGACCCGGAGCTTGAGCAGCAGATCATCAGGCTCAAGGTGCCCGAGCTCGACGGCGCTCTAGGCGATTCGCTGATCCGCGTCATCAATGCACTGCGCGCCATGCCGTTGCGCAAGGCGCCCTCGATTTCTGAGTCGATCGACTGGGCGCGGACGCTGGTCGCTCTCGGCGCCGACATCCTCGACGACGACGTCGTACGCGAGAGCCTCGGCGTGATCCTCAAGCACCAGGACGACCTCGACAAGGCCACTGAGCGGCTGAACCTCGACGAGGTGCTCGGAGCGTCATGACCGAGACGCCGGTCGCCCAGGACCTCGCAGGAAGGCTCGTCGAGTTCGTCGGCGCGCTCCGCAGCAAGGGCATTCCGGCGGGCACGAGCGAGACGGTCGACGCGGCGGCCGTGATCGATGTCCTCGGTATGAGCGATCGGACGCTGCTCCGCGAAGGACTCGCCTCGGCGCTCGTACGTCGGGGTGGCCAGCGTGATGTCTTCGACATGACCTTCGACCTCTACTTCCCGGCTGGCGTCGGTGCATCGCAGGCTTCACGTGAGATGGACGAGGACTTCGACATCGAGGACCTCCGTGACCTGCTCGCAATGGCGCTCGCTGAGAACGACCTGCGGACCCTCGAGCAGGTTGCAGAAATGGCCGTCGACCTGCTCGGCCGCGTTGGTGAGAACGGCCCGACTGGCGGCTGGTCGGCGTACCAGACACTCGAACGCCTTCGCCCCCAGACGCTGCTGGTGCAGGCCATGGGGCAACGCGGCGTCGGAGGCGGTAGCGGGCCTGGTCAGGGCCAAGGATTGGGCGGCGACTTCACCGAGCGGCTCGAGCGCGACGAGGTGCGTCAGAACATCGATCGGTTCCGCGCCCTGGTCGCCAGCGAGGCCCGGCGCAGGACGGCTGAGCTTCGTGGTCGAGACGTCGTGACTCGCCACGCCGTACGAGTCGGCTCCGACCGGATCGACTTCCTCAGCGCCAACCGTCAGCAGCTCGAAGAGCTCGGTCGGACCGTACGCCCGCTTGCCCGCAAGCTGGCCACTCGCTTGGCTGCCCGGCGACGCAAGGCTCACCGCGGCCGAATCGACATCCGGCGGACCTTACGGCGCTCGATGGGCACTGGCGGCGTACCGATGCACCCGGTCTTTGCCAAGCCGCATCCTGCACGTCCGGAGCTGGTTCTCCTGTGTGACGTCTCGGGATCGGTCTCGGGCTTCTCGCAGTTCACGATGCACCTCGTGCAGGCGATGAGCGGTCAGTTCAGCAAGATCCGGGTGTTCGCGTTCATCAACGCCATGGCTGAGGTCACCGACATGGTCAAGGAAGACTCCGACGACCTCGCGGCCCGCATCTCTCGCGAAGCTCGAATCACCAAATGGCACACCAGCAGCGACTACGGCGAGGCGTTCGCCGACTTCCACGCGGACCACATGGCGGCGATCGGCCCGCGTACCGCGGTGCTGATCCTCGGCGATGCGCGCAACAACAACCAGGATCCGAACCTCGAGGCGCTGCATGAGATCAGCCAGCGTGCTCGACGTACGTTCTGGCTCAACCCCGAGCACTCCATGCGCTGGGGACTCGGTGACTCCATCGCGCCGGCCTACGCCGACATCGTCGAGATGCACGAGGTGTGCAACGTAGACCAGCTGACGAAGTTCGTCACCCGCCTGCTGCCGGTCTAGGCCGGAGCGGGCACACCCGCGTCGTTGGGGATGTCGTCCTTCTTGGCGTTGATCATTGTTACCGCGAAGATCAGTGCGACGACGAGCATCATGGAGCCCCAGAAGAACGCCACGTGATAGCCGTGGATGAACGCGTCACCGGTGACCTGCCCGATCTTTGCCGGATCGGCGTTCTGACCGAGGTTGTCGGCAAGGAATCCGGTCACCGCTCCTGCATAGAGCGTGTTGAGCAGCGCCACACCGAGCGATCCACCCACCTGCTGTGAGGTGTTGAGCAGGGCGCTCGCGACGCCCGCGTCGTGCTCGCTGATTCCGATCAACGCAGTGCTCGACGCTGGGATGAAGACGCAGGCCATACCGATGCTCATCAGAAGCTCGGAGGGCATCACCCATCCCCAGTAACTCGTGCTGGTGTCGATCTGCGTCAGCATCAACATGCCGAGAGTGGACGATATGAGGCCGCCGACCATGATCGGCTTGGGGCCGATCTTGGGCAGCACATTGGCGACCACGCCAGCGGTGCCGATGATGCCGATGCTGAACGGCAGGAACGCGAGTCCGCCCTTGATTGGTTTGTAACCCATTGTGATCTGGAAGTAGAAGGTCAAGAACAGGAACATCGCGAACAGCCCCGCACCGATGAACAGGAAGATCAGGTAGGACCCTCCGCGGTTGCGATCGAGAGCCACATTCAACGGCAAAAGTGGGGTGCTGGATCGCCGCTCCCACAGGACGAAGGCGATCAGCAGGCCGATGCCCACGCCCAGGAACGTGAGCGTCGAGGAGTCGGTCCACCCGAGGACCTCGGTGCTCTGGGTCCCGGGGAACTTGAGCTTTGCGGCCTCGGTGAATCCATAGACCAGCGAAACGAGGCCGAGGGTGACCAGGATCGCTCCAGGGACGTCGTACTTGGTGTTGCCCGTCGCCTTGCTCTCCTTCACGTAAAGCCACGCCGCAGCGGCCGTCGCCAGCGCGATCGGCACGTTGACGCCGAGGCACCAGCGCCATGACTGGTACTCGGTGAGGGTGCCGCCCAGTAGCAGGCCGATCGCGGCTCCACCACCGGACACGGCACCGTAGGCGCCAAACGCCTTGGCCCGCTCAGTGGACTCGGTGAACGTGACCGAGATCAATGAGAGCGCAGCAGGAGCCATGAGCGCGGCGAAGGTGCCTTGCAGGCCGCGAGCGGCGTAGAGCAGCCCAGCGGTCGATGCGATCCCACCAAGGGCTGATGCGGCGGCAAAGCCGAGTAGACCGACGATGAACGTACGTTTGCGCCCCATGTAGTCGGCGATGCGTCCGCCCAGCAGCAGGAAGCCACCGAAAGTCAGGGTGTAGGCGGTCACCACCCATTGCCGATCGGCGTCACTGATGCCGAGATCCTTCTGCGCCGACGGGAGCGCAATGTTCACGATCGACGCATCAAGCACGATCATCAGCTGGGCGATGATGATCACGAACAGCGCTAGCCAGCGCTTCGGATCAGGTGTGCTGCTGGGCTGTTCGGCTGAAGACATGGGGAGCTCCTAGACGGGCCAACAAGTTCATCTTGGACGCTACAACCGGGTTCCGACAGTTCCTGTTCCCCAAAACTTGTACGAATTTCACGCGGCTGGAACGAGCGCCGGTTCGCGAGCGGCGGCACGCCCGCGGCGAATTGCGGTGTCGAGCCGCAGTCCGCCCCACAGCAGAACGATCGCGACGACGCCGTCCAACCACCAGTGGTGACCGGTCGCGGCGACGACGAACATCGTGAGAGGCAGGTGCATGACGAACAGCCAACGCCACTTGCTGGTCGTCGTCATGAAGACGCCGCACGCCACTACGGCGGCCCAGCCGACGTGGATCGACGGCATTGCTGCGAATTGATCCGAGATGCCGTGTCCCACCGGTCCGTAGACACCAAGGCCGTAGCGGTCCGACAGGTTGACGAACTCCAGCTCCTCGATGAACCGAGGCGGCGCAACGCGTACGAATCGGATGACCAGGCAGCCGAGAGTCACGAGTGCGAGTCCATTGCGCCAGTGCGGGAACTGGTCGCGGTGCCGTACGAACAGCCAAACCAAGAAGATCAGGAGTCCTGGCACGTGCAGGGTGGCGTAGTAGCCGTTGGTCAGGCGGGCCAGCCAGTCATGGCCGAGAACGAAGTGCTGCATCGAGATCTCGGTCGGCAGGTGCAGGAACTGCTGCAGGTCATCGATCTGCCGGGCACGGTCGAGCGCGCCGGCTTCATGCGTGAACGGCAGTTGACGCGCCAAGCGCCAGACCGTGTAGAGACCTGAGATCAGGCCGAACTCGAAGAACGCCGGCAGCAGCTCAGTGCCAACACGTGTGGGCCTCGCCCGCCGAAGCAGCAGCCAGATGACTGCGCTCAAGACACTGGCAATTCCCGCCTGTTGCCATGACGGCCACGGCAGTCCGTCGCCCGTCACGACGTGGTGGCCCAATCCATGCAGAGGATCGTATCCGCGAGCCGAAGCCGGGATGTACGAAACGCGTCCTACGCAGGTGCGGTGGTACCACCGAGTGGGATGGGGTCGAGCCCGAGCTTGCGGTGGTCCCAGGATCGTGTGCGTTCGACGTCGAACCGTATGGCGACCCGCTTGTTGAGCATCATCTCGACGAACGGCTTCATCTCGTCGGTGTAGGGGCCGTTGTACCGCTCCCAGACACTCACTCCGACCGCCCACAGCGCGTCAGGGTCGTCGATGACCTCGCAGCGGCCCTCGAGGGAGACGCCGCGGAGGGAGTCGTACGTCAGTCCGTCCTCGATCAGGACGGTTGCCCGGGGATCGCGCCGCAGGTTGACGGTCTTCTGGGCCTTGGCCTTCGTCTCGAACCAGATGACTCCGTCGATGAACGCGAACCACATGGCGACAGCATGCGGGTGGCCAGTGGCACCGAGGGTCACGAGGTTCGCGGTCCGCTGTGTGGGGATGAACGCCAAGATCTCTTCGTCGGTCATGGCGACCTGGGATCGCTGGTTGATACCCATGAACACTCACTCTCTGAGGTCGCCGCCGGGTGCGGCACAAGCGAGGTTCATCGTGTCGCACGCGCTGGGAAGTACAAAACCCCCACACCGGCCAAAGCGCAGAGCAGGGTCATGCGGGTTCGAGGACTGGGTCCGAAAGTACAAAACCCCCACACCGGCCAAAGCGCAGAGCAGGGTCATGCGTGTTCGATCGCGAGGACCGGAAAGTACAAAACCCCCACACCGGCGAGAGTGTGAGGGTCATGCGTGTCCGAGGGGGGACTTGAACCCCCACGCCCCTTACAGGGCACTAGCACCTCAAGCTAGCGCGTCTACCATTCCGCCACCCGGACATTCGCTCCCAGGAGCGCGGTGCAGCAC
>JAKFCR010000329.1:0-8351 GCA_036676545.1 Aeromicrobium sp.
GTGCAGGGTTCGGGACCTGCGTCATGGGCAGAGTCCGGCTGATTTACGAAGCTCTGGAAACACTGAAGCCCGGCTCCGCGAGGAGCCGGGCTGGTGTGGCAGGTGCAGGGTTCGAACCTGCGTAGGCGTTGCCGTCTGATTTACAGTCAGATCCCTTTGGCCACTCGGGCAACCTGCCGGGGGTTGTTGCCCGGGGGCAACGACAAGCAAGACTATCTCAGCCTCGTAAGGTGTGAGAAATCAGATCCACCCCAAACGTGCAGGAGCAGAGATGGCCGACTCATCCTTCGACATCGTCAGCAAGCTGGACCGCCAGGAAGCCGACAACGCGATGCAGCAGACTGTCAAGGAGATCGCGCAGAGGTACGACTTCAAGAACACTGGCGCATCCATCAAGTGGAGCGGCGAGCTCGGCGTCGAGATCGAGGCGAACGCCGATGAGCGTGCCCTCGCCGTGCTCGACGTGTTCAAGGACAAGCTCATCAAGCGTGGCATCTCGCTGAAGGCGCTGGAGAGCGATGAGCCTCGCCAGTCCGGCAAGGACGTCAAGCTCTCAGCCCGCTTCAAGGACGGCATCGACCAGGAGCAGGCCAAGAAGGTCTCCAAGATCATTCGCGACGAGGGGCCCAAGGGCGCCAAGGTGCAGATCCAGGGCGAGGAGTTGCGCGTCTCGAGCAAGAAGCGCGACGACCTCCAGGAGATCATCGCCCTCGTGAAGTCTGCCGACCTCGACTTCGCCGTACAGTTCACGAACTACCGCTGATGAGGACCAAGTTCACCGAGGCGTTCGGCGTCGAGCACCCGATCGTTCAGGGCGGTATGCAGTGGGTCGGCGTCGCCGAGCTCGTTGCCGCAGTCTCGAACGCGGGCGGTCTTGGCATGATCACCGCGCTGACTCAGCCGTCGCCCGGCGATCTGGCCAAGGAGATCGCGCGTACGCGTGACATGACCGACAAGCCGTTCGGCGTCAACCTGACGATCCTCCCGACCATCAACCCGCCGCCGTACGACGAGTACCGCAAGGTCATCGTCGACGAGGGCGTCAAGATCGTCGAGACCGCCGGCTCCAACCCCGGTCCGCACATGGCGCAGTTCCACGACGCCGGCATAAAGGTGCTGCACAAGTGCACCAGCGTGCGGCACGCCATCAAGGCGCAGAGCCTGGGTGTCGACGGCATCAGCATCGACGGCTTCGAGTGCGCCGGCCACCCCGGCGAGGACGACATCCCCGGACTCGTGCTGATCCCGGCCGCGGCCAAGCACATCACGATTCCGATGATCGCCTCCGGCGGGTTCGCCGACGCCCGCGGGCTCGTGGCAGCACTGGCTCTCGGTGCTGACGGCATCAACATGGGTACGCGATTCATGTGCACTGAGGAGTCACCGATTCACCACTCCATCAAGCAGTCGATCGTCGACGCCACTGAGCGTGACACCGAGCTGATCTTCCGCACCCTGCGCAACACTGCGCGCGTCGCCAGCAACACGGTGAGCCGTGAGGTCGTCGAGATCCTCAACGACGGTGGGCAGTTCGACCAGGTCCAGGAGCTCGTCTCCGGCAAGCGCGGCAAGACGGTCTACGAGCTCGGCGATCCCGAGGCGGGTGTCTGGTCGGTCGGCATGGTGCAGGGGCTCATCGATGACATCCCTCCGGCCGGCGAGCTGGTGACCCGGATCGTGACCGAGGCCGACGAGATCATCGGACGCCTCGCGAAGCTGGCGAGCTGAACCATGCCCGCAACCCGCTTGATGCCGACGGAGGAGTCTGAGCACCTCATTGCCCTGACTCGCGAGATCGTCGCGAAGGAGCTCGCCCCCAAGGCCGCTGAGGCCGAGGCGACGGCGGAGTTCCCGCGCGAAGTGTTCCGTACGTTGGGTCGGGCGGGTCTGCTGTCACTCCCCTATCCGGAGGAGTTCGGCGGAGGCGGGCAGCCGTACGAGGTCTATCTGCAAGTGCTCGAGGAGATCGGCTCGGCTTGGGCATCGGTCGGCGTCGGCACCTCGGTGCACGCGTTGTCGTGTTTCGGCCTGTTCACCGCCGGCACTGAGCAGCAGAAGCAGGACTGGCTGCCGTCAATGCTGTCGGGCGACCAGCTCGGCGCGTACTGCCTGTCGGAGGCGCACGCGGGCTCCGACCCGGCCGCGATGCGTACGAAGGCCGTGCGCGACGGCGACTCGTACGTCATCAACGGCGCGAAGGCCTGGACCACCCATGGCGGGCATGCCGACTTCTACAAGGTCATGGCACGCACGTCTGACGACGGAGGCCGGGGCATCTCGTGCTTCCTGGTACCCGCCGACTCCGAAGGTCTGACAGCTGATACTCCTGAGCAAAAGATGGGCCTGATGGGCTCAACCACGGCCACGATGCTGTTCGACAACGTACGCATCCCGGTCGAACGTCGCCTCGGCGACGAAGGCCAGGGACTACCGATCGCGCTGGCTGGCCTCGACGCCGGGCGACTTGGCATCGCCGCCGTCGCGACGGGCCTGGCTCAAGGCGCGCTGGACGCCGCAGTGACATACGCGAAGGAACGCGAGACGTTCGGCAAGGCGATCATCGACCACCAGGGCCTCGGCTTCGTGCTGGCCGACATGGCCGCGGCGGTCGAGTCGGCGCGGGCGACCTACCTCGCCGCCGCCCGTCTCAAGGACGCCGGTCAGAGATACAGCCGCCAGGCGTCCATCGCGAAGCTGGTCTGCACCGACAACGCCATGAAGGTCACCACCGACGCCGTGCAGGTGCTCGGCGGCGCGGGCTACACCCGCGACTTCCCGGTCGAGCGCTACATGCGCGAGGCCAAGGTCATGCAGATCTTCGAGGGCACCAACCAGATCCAGCGCCTCGTCATCAGCCGCGACCTCGCCCGCTGAACGTCCCGGCCACCAAGGTCTTCGGTCCCTGCCCGGGCCGGCGAGACGGACGTACGTTCGGGCCATGAAAGCACTCGTATACCAAGGCCCCGGCAAGATCGAGTGGACTGACGTCCCTGATCCCGCGATTCTCAAGCCGACCGATGCCATCGTGCAGATCGAGACAACCACGATCTGCGGCACCGATCTCCATATCCTCAAGGGAGACGTTCCCGCCGTGACATCTGGCCGCATCCTCGGCCACGAAGGTGTCGGCATCATCACTGAGATCGGCAGCTCAGTCACCAGTTTCGCGGTGGGCGACCGTGTCGTCATCTCGTGCATCAGCTCATGCGGACATTGCGAGTTCTGCAAGAAGGGCCTGTACTCACACTGCCTAGGTGACGAGGGTGCTGTGGGGATCGGCTGGATCCTCGGTCACCTCATCGACGGCACCCAGGCCGAGCTCGTTCGCATCCCGTACGCCGAGACCTCGCTCTACAAGCTGGCCGAGAACGTTCCGGATCAACAGGGGGTCCTGCTCAGCGACATCCTGCCGACCGGCTTCGAGATCGGAGTGCAGTACGGCAAGGTCACACCTGGCGACGTCGTCGCCGTGATCGGCGCGGGCCCCGTTGGTCTCTCGGCGATGGCAACGTCCAGTCTCTATGGTGCCGCCAAGGTCATCGCGATCGACATCGACCAGAACCGTGTCGATCAGGCCAGCAAGTTCGGAGCCACCCACGGTGTGAGCTCAGCGGACAAGGACTGGAAGAAGCAGGTGCTGGCCCTGACAGATGGGCTCGGCGTCGACGTCGCCATCGAGGCCGTCGGTGTCCCGGAGACCTTCGGCATGGCGACCGAGATAGTCCGCCCCGGCGGCCATGTCGCCAATGTCGGTGTGCACGGTACGTCGGCCGAGCTGCGGCTGCAGGATCTCTGGATCGCGAACATCACGATCACGACGGGCCTGGTCAACACCAACACCCTGCCCCTGCTGCTCAAGCTGGTCGTGAGTCAGAAGCTCGACGCCAACGCGTTCGTCAGCCATCGCTTCGCACTCAAGGACATCATGGACGCCTACGACACCTTCGGACGTGCTTCCGAGACGAAGGCCCTCAAGGTGATCCTCGAAGCGTGAACGCTAGGGCAGGTTGCTGAGCAGCAGGTCTGGCCAGACGCTGAGCACCACGATGCCCAGCGCGCCGAGGATGACAACGGCCTTGGCGATGCGCACCGAGAACGGCGGCGACGGGCTGACGTACGACTCGCCCTCGGGCCTGTCGAACAGCACCGCGACGAACCGCAAGTAGTAGGCGAGTCCCAGCATCACGTTGATCGCCATGATGACGGCGAGCCAGGTCTCGCCTGCCTCGACGACAGGCTGGATCACGACGTACTTCGTGACGAGGCCGATGATGGCGGGCGGGAATCCGGCCAAGGCCAGCGCCGCCAACACCAGCGGGATGCCGGTCGGAGGGTCCGTACGAGCGAGTCCGCGGAGGTCGTCGTAATCCGTGCTGCCACGGAGCCGGAGCACCACTGCCAGCGCAGCGAAGGCGACGAGGTTTGCGAGGACATATGCGGCGAGGTACTGGATCGCGCCAATCCAGCCGAAGGGCGCGTACGCGAAAACCGGGGCGAGCATGAAGCCCACCTGTGCAACGGACGACCAGGCCAGCATGCCGACGGCGTTGGTCTGCCTTAGCGCGCCAAGGTTGCCGATCGTCATCGTCACGGCCGCTACGCAGGCAAGGATCAACAGCCACGAGTCGTGTTCGAAGGCCAGTGCGAGCGTCAGCAGCGTCATGAGGGCGCCGAGCGATGCAGCTTTTGAGACAGTCGCCAGGAAGCCTGCGACCAAGATCGGCGCGCCCAGATAGGCATCCGGGACCCACATGTGGAACGGAACTGCGCCGAGCTTGAAGAGGAACCCGATGAGTGTCAGAAGCACTGCGACCGTCACCACGGAGCCGGGCACTGTGTCATCGATTAGACGACCGGCGCGAATGTCGCTGTACTCAAGCGAGCCGGTAATGCCGTAAAGCAACGAAATACCCATCAGGGTGATGGCGGTCGACACGACTGAGGCGAGGAAGAACGTCCATGCCGAGCGGATCGCCCTGCGGTCACCCTGCCGCAGCCCGACAAGCGCGATCGACGGGAGCGAGAGGAGTTCGAGGGCAACCAGAAGCGTGACCAGATCGCGCGCCGAGACCATCAGCAGCGCACCGGAGGCTGCGCTCAACATGAGGAAGTGGTATTCCCCCGGCGGCATCGCATTCTCGAAGTTCATGACATTCGAAGCGAGGACGACGAACAGCGCGCCGGCAACGACGATTAGGGAAAGAGCAAAAGTGCCCGATTCGACGTCGTCGTCAAGGCGGAACAGCTCGATCCCGGCAACGATGAGCGCAGCCGTCGAAGGCAACCCAGAACCGAGCCACGTGCGTCGCGGGAAGAACGCGTCGACCAACAGCGCGAGCACGGCGCCGGCGGCGACGATCGTGGCGGGGCCAGCGATGGCCCAGTCGATGGGGATGTTCACGGCGTCACCGCCTCATAGGTGCCCTGATAGATCGGCCCGTCGTACAAGCCGACCAGCGGTCCAGGTACGACGCCGAGGACGACGATCCCGACCGCGAGCACGCCCATGACCAGGGCCTCACGACGGTTGAGGTCTCGGTCGCCGTCATGCGGAACAGCTTCCCCCTGGGCTATGAGTCGGATCGCGCGAACGAAGTACGCCGTGGTGAGCGCTATGCCGAGCACGGCGAACCCGACGAGCGTCCAGGCGCCTGGCTTGCTCAGCACGTCACCAACCTCGTACGCCGCGCGCAGCGACAGCAGCTCACCCCAGAAGCCTGCGAGACCGGGCAGTCCGAGACTCGCGACGGCACCGAACACGAAGGCGACAGCGAGCCAGGGAGTACGCGCATAGAGTCCGCGACCAATCGCAGCCATCGACGCAGTGCCCAAGCGGTCCTTGATCGATCCTGAGGCGAAGAACAGCAGGCCGGTAATCAGTCCGTGGGCAACCGACCCAAACACGGCGGCGGCAGTGCCGACCTCGCTCATGGTCGAGATCGCGAGGGCAACGAATCCCATGTGCCCGATGCTCGAGTAGGCGATGAGTCGTTTGAGGTCGTCCTGGGCGTAGCAAGCCAGCGCCGACCAGACGATTCCGACGACACCGGCAGTCGCCACGTACGGTGCAATCTTGGCGAACTCCTCCGGCAGCATCTGCGCGCCGAGCAGGATCAGCCCGTACGTACCGAGCTTGAGGAACACACCCGCGAGCAGCACGGAGCCGACCGTCGGCGCCTTGCTGTGGGCATCCGGCAGCCACGTGTGCAGCGGCACCAGCGGCGTCTTGACCGCGAACCCGAGGACGATCAGGATTGCGGCGCCGAGTGCTGCCCCGTCGATGTCGAGGATCTGCAACGACCCGATCGGGCCCGCCACCCAAACGATGCCGACCAGCAGCAGTGCGGACCCGGTGACGGTGAACAGCAGGAAGCGGGTTGCCGCACGCCGGCGGCCCTCGGGGTCATGCGGATCGCCCCACCAGGCGATGACGAACCACATAGGGATCAGCGCGAGCTCGAAGAAGACGAAGAACAGCAGCAGGTCGAGCGAGCTGAAGACGCCGAGCGCCGATGCGCTGATGACCAGTACGAGCCCGACCAGCGCTGGCGAGGTGTCTTCAGCGATGAGCCACACACAGCAGAGCAGGCCCAGCACTGCAGTCATCAGCAGGAAGGGCCACGATATGAGGGTGACCCCGAGGTGCAGCCGGGCGCCGAGCGGCTCGATCCACAAGGTGTCGACCTCGCCCGAGACCCTGACCGAACGACCCTCCCAGACCAGTGCGTAGAGGACCAACGATGCTGCCATCGCAGCGCTGCCAAGTACGGCAGCGACGCGACCCGACACCGCGTTGCGAAGGACAAGCAGTAGAAGGCCAAGACCGAAGGGGATGGCGAGCGCGGTGGTGATCATGTCCAGATCACCCCTGCCGCGACGAGCGCGATGACGCCCAGCGTCATGACGGTTGCGTAGCGCTGCACGTTGCGGGACTGGACGAGCTCGAGAGCCCGTGAGGTGAGCTGCGCACCCGAGGCACCGCCGTCGGAGTACGCATCGACGCCATCTCGGTCGACGACGACCACAAGTCGCGCTGCCTCACGGGTGATCGCCGGGATCCACCGCGTGAAGGGAGTATCGAGGTCGAACTCTCGCGTGAGCAACGGCGCGTCGACGTCAAGCTCGCCGCGGTTGCTCCACGCATACACAACGACGGCTGTGGCCAGGACAGCGATGCCGGTCGACATGAGGCCGAATCCGAGGTGGAAGGGCTGGCCGATCGAGAGCGCGAACGTGGCCACGGCGAGCACGCCAACCGGTACGAGCATCGCTCGCGGCACCTCGTGGGCTTCCTTGGCCTCGCCGAAGAACGCAGTCAGCCAAAGCCGAGCCGCATAGACCGCAGTCACGAACGTCGTCGCCAGTGCGACGTAGAACAGCACCAGACCGACTGACGCCGGCAGCGTCCCATCGCCGTCCGCTCCGTGCTTCAACGCCTCGAGAACGCTGTCCTTGGTGAAGAAGCCGACGGTCGGGACGAGACCGGCGAGTGCAGCGAACCCGACCGTCATGCTGACGAAGGTCACCGGCATGGCCTTGCGCAGACCACCCATTGCCGAGAGCGCACTCGAGCCAACGGCATGCATCAGGCAGCCGCAGCCGAGGAATAGCAGGGCCTTGAACACTCCGTGCGCCAGCAGGTGGTCCGTCCCTGCCTCCGGGTCACCCGCGGAGATCGCTGCAAACATCAGCGCGAGCTGGCTGACGGTCGACCAGGCCAGAGCACGCTTGAGGTCGGACTGCACGAGCGCGAACATCGCGCCCATCAGCATCGTGACGCCCGCGACGACGGCCAGCACGACGAGCACAACCTCGGACTCGCGATAGAACGTGAACATACGTGCTGCGAGATAGACCCCCGCGGCGACCATCGTCGCCGCGTGGATCAGCGCAGTGATCGGGGTCGGGCCGGGCATCGCGTCGGGCAGCCAGGTGTGGAGCGGGAACTGCGCTGACTTGCCGACCACGGCGACGAGAATCAGCAGCCCGATGGCCGTCGAGTTCTGCGGCCCTGTGTCTGACATGAAGACCTGCGCGCCGAGGATGTCGTACGTCCCGTAGGTCTCACCGATCACGAGGATCGCGAGCACCAGCCCAAGGTCAGCGATGCGAGTCATGAGAAATGCCTTCGCCGCTCCGGCGCGCGCCTCGGCGGTCTCCCACTCGTGCCCGATCAGGAGGTAGGAACACAGCCCCATGACCTCCCACCCCACGAGCAGGACCCAGAGGTTGGTCGTGCCGACGACCGCGATCATCGCGACCAGGAACAAGATGATGATCAGGCCGTACGAGCGGAACCGGGGGTGGTGCCCGAGGTATGCCGTCGAGTAGATCTGCACCAGCAGACCGAC
>JAKFCR010000330.1:0-3272 GCA_036676545.1 Aeromicrobium sp.
ATGTAGTCCTTGAAGACCTGCTTGCGGATCTTCTTCATGGCGCGCTTGCGACGGCCCTGGAAGTCTTCCTTGGTGATCTTGCCCTGGAGGTACTGGTCGAGCTCGACACCGTGGTACATGATTCCCCACTCGAACACGAGCATCAGGATGAACGCGAGCGGCAGGTTGAAGCGGTGCGACGCGTACCAAGGCTGGTCCTCGTCGATCCGGAACATGTTGTAGCCGATGTCGCGGTCCATGCCGTGGATGTTGGTGTACGTGTGGTGGATGTAGTTGTGACCGTGCTTCCAGTCCTGCGACGGGGCGATGTTGTCCCATTCGAAGCGGCTGGCGTCGATCATCGGATCGTTCATCCAGTCGTACTGACCGTGCATGATGTTGTGGCCGATCTCCATGTTGTCGAGGATCTTGGCCAGGCCGAGGAACAGGATGCCGGCGATGAACGCGGGCGGGAAGAACGGCATGAAGATGCCGATGCGGCCAAGCACCTCGGAGGCGCGCTGCACCTTGATGACGCGACGGATGTAGTCGGCGTCCTTCTGCCCGAGGTCGTCGAGCACGCGCTGGCGAACGGCGTTGAGCTCGTTGCCGAAGTCCTCCAGCTGCTCATACGTCATGTAGTCGAGGCCGATGGTGGCCTTCTTGTCGCTGGTGGGGTCGATCAGCGACAGGGGAGCGGCGTTGTGGTTGCGCGCGCTGTGGGGCTTGATGGGTGCGTTCTTGGTCTTTGACACGGTGATCTCCTAAAGGGCGACGTTGACGTCGCCGACGGGGACGTGAACACAGATCTTGATGGTCTCGTCGGTGCTGGCGCTGATCTCTTTGCTGATGACGTGACGTACGGCGCCGTGGTTCTTCTTGACGACGCAGGTGTTGCAGACGCCCATGCGGCAACCGAACTCAGGCTTGAGTCCAGCGGCCTCGGCCTGCTCGAGGATCGTGGCGCCGGAGTTGTCTGCCTCGATCGAGGCGTTGTCGAACGTCAGGGTGCCGGTGGCGTCAGGCGCGTCGAGGTCGACGCTGGGCACCTTGAAGTACTCCATGCGGAGCTGGTCAGTCGCGCCCAGCTCCTCGTACGTGTCGCGGACGCTGGCGATGAGGCCGGCAGGGCCGCATACGTACGTGAGCGTCTCTGAGGGGTCGATGCCGAGGTGCTTGAGGTGATCGATCGAGAACCGACCCTTGAGCTCAGCGCCTTCGGCGGGCTTGCGGGTGAAGATCCGGACGACCTGCGACTGCGGGAGTGCAGCGGCGATCTCGTCGAGCTCGCCGCTGAACATCTCGTCCTCGAGCGAACGGGCGTAGTGCAGGAAGGTGACGCGGCCGGTGTGGCCGGAGTCGCGGAGCGTACGGATCATCGACATCACCGGAGTGATGCCAGAGCCGCCGCTTATCAGCAGGACGTCGTCGGGGGTCTCGCGGGGGAGAACGAACTCGCCCTCAGCCTGCGAGAGGTAGACGATCGTGCCGGGCTTCAGGTCGTTGTGCAGGAACTGCGACACGTAGCCGTCGGGGTGTGCCTTGACGGAGACGCTGAAAGTCTTGTTCTTGTTGGCGCGTGAGCTTGATACAGAGAACACGCGTACACGGCGCTTGCCGTCGACCTCTACCCCGAACTGAACGTGTTGACCGGGCGTGAAGCCCTTCCAGGCACCGTTGGGACGCAGCACCACAGTGCTGGCATCTCCGGTCTCATGGATGACCTCGACGACCTTCGCGCGTACGTTTTCCGCTGCGAGCATGGGGTGAATCTGGTCGAGGTAGTGATCAATTGTGTAGGGGGAGGTCAGGGACGCGACGGGCCGTGAGGCGAGAGCCTTGCGGATGATGCCCATCTCGTAACCTCCTCGAAACTCAGTGAACGTGCGTACACTCAAATAGTGCACGGTATTCGGGTCATGTGCAAGCACGAACCGCGTGACCTGAGGCACGCTGCGTACGAGTGTTCACTGAAAGACAGGAAGTTAGGCTGTGGCCATGTCAGATTCTGTGCCGGCGGAGACGCGGCAGGCGCAGAAGGAACGTACCCGTCAGGCGATCCTCGCCTCGGCTCTTGAGCTGAGCCAGACGCAGGGGTTTGCGCAGATCAGCCTGCGTCAGGTCTCGCGCCACGCCGGCATCGTGCCGACCGCGTTCTATCGTCACTTCGAGTCCATGGACGAGCTGGGACTCGCCCTGGTCGAGCAGTGCTTCCGCACACTTCGCTCGATGATCCGCGATGCTCAACGGGACTCGAAAGTCTTCGACAACATCATC
Source organism: Aeromicrobium sp. (assembly GCA_036676545.1). GTDB lineage: Bacteria > Actinomycetota > Actinomycetes > Propionibacteriales > Nocardioidaceae > Aeromicrobium. The sequence goes on from JAKFCR010000330.1 coordinate 2,257, forward strand.
GACTCGTCAGCCGAGATCCTGGTCGGCGTCGTGAAGCAGAACAAGGCCGACTTCGGATTCATCGCCCGCGAACGTTTCGGCGGTCAGAGCGTCGTGCAGCAGGCGATTCGCCGCGAGCTGGAGGCATTCGTCAGCGAGCTCGCCGTGCTGCTGGGCCGCCTGCCCAACATCGAGAACTGGGACACCGAGGACGTTCAGATGGTGTCGCGGCTGTTCGTACGCAACATGGTGTCGAATGCCGAGGAGGTCGTCGAGATGCCAGATGGCCGCCCCGACCTCGAGGAAAAGATCAAAGAAGGCGCCCGCCGCCAGATGCGACTCATCGTCATCGGCTTCAAGGAATGGCGCAGCTGAACAATTCGCCCGCTAAGGAGCGAAGCGACTGGGAGGGCCCGAGGAACGAGGGCCCGAAGCGTGGTGAGCCGAAAGGCTCGCGCAAGCGAGAATCTTGCGACGCTTCGCTCGCAGAGCTCGCTCCCGTTCGGCCGCAGGCGGCCTCACTAGCGAACCAACGCGAAGCTCAGGCGGAGATCTGCTGGGCCCCGTGGAGGTCCTGCGCGGTCGTGGCCAGGCGGTCGAGCGCAAGCTTGAACACGTCGTCGCCGAGATCGTCCTCGAGCTGCTGCAGGATCGCCGGGTCAGCCGTGAAGTCGGCTTCCCACGTCACGTACGACGTCGTGTCGCTGTCGGCCTCGACCAGGACTGTCGCGCGGTGGTTTGCAATCGGAAACGGGGGATCAGGCATGTGGTACGACAGCGTCATCTCCGACTCGTCGCGTGAAACGACGGTGACGACGAGCTCGGGCGAAGCCTCGGGGCCGTCAGCGTAGATGCGGAGCTTGGGGTGCCATTCGGCGAAGTCGCCGGCGAGCTTCCATACGGTCTCAGCCGGTGCTGCGACGAAGGTCTTGCGAGTGATGCTGGGCATGCGGATCCTCAGTTCGATGTACGTGTCCATTGAACCGGCTGGGCGTTGGATTGGCCGCATCCTGAGGGTGAGGCATTGCTCACCCCGG
>JAKFCR010000331.1:0-5058 GCA_036676545.1 Aeromicrobium sp.
CATCAAGAAGGCGGTGAAGTCAGACACGCACAGGAAGTACATGAGCAGGTTGGGTCCGATCGCACCATGTCCGGCGAGTGTTGCTGGCTCGACCGAAGGCATGGGCTCGGGGATCCGGAGCGGCTGTTCGGTCGTGGCTTGAACATGCTCGGCTGCGGCCTGCAACGTGTCGGCGTCGACAAACAATGACATGTGGGGTCGTACCCCTTTGTCTGAGGGGAGCCCGTCAGCAAGCACCGAGGTCAACAGGTCGTCGAGTCCTTGGACGCGTCGTTCGGATCCGGTGCGGGTGTCGTCCTTGTCGCGAGGCGCCGACACCGAGTCGAGGACCTTCTTGAGCTTGGACCCGGTCACGGTGTTGAGGAAGCCGGAGACGTGGAATCCGTCCGGGACCGCTTCGACGGCGATGTCTTCGCGATCCATGCCGCGTTCCCAAGCAGCATCCAAGTCTTCGGGGTGGACTCTGTCCTTGAGGTGTTTGACGGCTTCAAACAGTTCGCAGGGTGCATGTTCTTGCGCAACCTCAATGAACACTTCCTGGAACTGGCGCATTGGTTCGAGTCCGACTTGGGTGAGCCCGTAGGCGAACACGCGTACGTGGGCTGAACTGACTTGTCCTGCAAATGCTGCTTCTGCGAGCAAGGGCAGGTCCCGCAAAGCTGCGACGTTCTTGACCAGGGTGGTCGCTTGTCCAGCGTTCATCCGCAACTGGTTGCGCACCCACGAATTCAACGTTGATGCGCCGTCGAGCTCGAAGTCCTTGGTCGCCTCAAGGTCGGCCAACAACACAGCCTTCTGGGCGTCAGCAGCGTCAGTCAGGGCCTGCAAGGCATGGAGTTTGGACCGGGTATCGCCTGACCTGAGCGTCTGCGCGGCGGTGCGCATCGCGTCGATTGTCGGCTTCGGATCCATACCCAAACACTACCCGAACGGGTGTTCGATGACCAGTGGAAAACCCCGTAAATTCAGGCAAAATCAAAGATTCTTTTCCACATCTGAGGCCGCCGATGTGGCTGTCCACAGGACGAACCTGGGCCGTTGTATTTGCGCCTTTCGGCCACCCCATGCTCGGGCGAGTCTTTCGGCTCGCGGGGTTTCGATACGCCCCTCGTCCCTCAGGGCTACTCAACCACCGAGACGGTGAGCTCGGGCGAGTCCTTCGGCTCGCGAGGTTTCGATACGTCGGGCCCCCTACTCGCTGCGCTCGTGGGAGGTACCCCCAGCGGACGGCCTACTAGTCCTCAGCGTGGAGTGACATCGGGCCGTAGATCTCGTTCTCGCCGTCAAACAGGCGCACCTGGTCGACTCCGTCCGAGACCAGGTCTCCGAAGGCTTCGCCGATCCACGACTCGGCATCGCCGCGGCTCTCGAAGGCTTCTGACCGGCGGATGACGTCTCCTGCGGCGGTCTCCAGCGTCCAGGTCCAGGTCATCAGCTCTCCTTGGTCGACGGTTGCACGAACGGCGGCTTGGTCACCGTGAACAGCTCGGAGCGCCCGCGTACGTCGACGGTGACCGTGGCGCCATCCTCGACCGACGGCTCCAGCAGGGCAAGAGCGATGCCCTGACGCAGCGTCGGCGAGAACGTGCCCGACGTGATCTCGCCGAGCTCTGCTCCCCCGTCGCCGAGCACCGTCATACCTGGACGCGGGATGCCGCGACCCTGCGCCAGGAGTCCACGCAACGTACGGACGGTCTTCTCGTCGCGTTGGCGCTGCAGGGCGTCCTTGCCCCAGAACGCCGGCTTCTTCCAGCCGACAGCCCAGCCTGCACGGGCCATGACAGGGCTGATCTCGGCCGAGAGCTCATGGCCGTGCAGCGGATATCCCATCTCCGTACGCAACGTGTCGCGTGCGCCGAGTCCGCAGGCACGGATGCCGTACGCCTCCCCCGCCGCGATGACGGCGTCCCACACGGCGACAGCGTCATCAGCTGGCACCACGAGCTCGTAACCGCGCTCGCCGGTGTAGCCGGTGCGGCAGACCGTGATGTCCTTGCCAGCGATCGTCGCGTCGGCGAACGACATGTACTCGTGATCGACAGGCAGGTCGAGAGCGAGAAGCACCTCGTCGCTCAGCGTTCCCTGGATCGCCAGGACCGCGTAGTCGCGGTGCAGGTCGGTGATCTCGATGCCATCGGGTGCCTCGGCCTGGAGCTTGGCGACGACGGCTGCCGTGTTGGCGGCATTGGGGATGAGGAAGACCTCGAAGTCGCTGCGGAGGTACGCGATGAGGTCGTCGACCGTGCCGCCGTCCTCGTCGCAGCAGAGCGTGTACTGCGCCTTGCCCGGCGCGATGCGGTCGAGGTCGTTGGTGAAGCAGCTGTTGACGTACGCCGCGGCACCGGTTCCACGGACGAGCGCCTTGCCGAGGTGGCTGACGTCGAACAAGCCGACTGCCTCGCGTACGGCCTTGTGCTCCGCAAGCACTCCGCCGCCGGCATATTCGAGCGGCATGTCCCAGCCGCCGAACTCCGCGAGCTTGGCGCCGAGAGCGACGTGACGGTCGTGAAGGGGCGAGTGCAGCAGATCCATGAACGCAAACCTAGAGGAGCCGTGGATACAGTGACGACATGCCTACCGTCAGCCTCAGCACAGCCAAGCCGACCACAGCCCGCGCCGACGCACTGATCATCGGGATCCGCGGCGACGAGGACCGTGAGGATTTCGCCGCAGCGCTTGACGTCCTCGGGTTCACCGGCGAGAAGGATCAGGTCGTCGCGTTCCCGTCCAACGGCAACGCAAAAGCAGAGCTCGTCGTCGCTGTTGCGCTCCCGGACGAGCCAGACGCCGAGGATCTCCGTCGGGCAGCGGCTCGAGGAGTACGAGCCGCCAAGAACGCGACAAGCATCGCCGTCGCGCTTCACCCCACGGGTGTCGACGAGGTCGAAGCGATCGCCGAGGGCATCGCGCTCGGTGCCTACCGATACGACGCATACAAGTCCAAGAAGAAGGGCAAGGGCGCCAAGAAGCCGGAGCGGAAGCTCACCAGCGCGACGATCCTGAGCGCCTTCGCTCGCCAGACCACCGCGACCAAGGCCGTCGAGCGTGCCGCGACCGTCAGCGAAGCGGTCAACGTCGCCCGCGACTGGGTCAACACTCCCCCGGCGGACCTTCGGCCCGGATCATTCGCCGATCTGATCACCGCCCACGCAGGCACCGCCGTCCGGGTGTCGGTCTGGGACGAGAAGCGCCTCGCCAAGGAACGCTGTGGGGGAATCCTCGGCGTCGGCCAGGGCTCCGACAGCCCTCCCCGCCTTGTGACATTGACGTACGCGCCCGAGAACGCCGTCGCGCACCTAGCGCTGGTCGGCAAGGGCATCACGTTCGACTCGGGCGGACTTTCGATCAAGTCCGGCACCGGCATGTCGACGATGAAGCTCGACATGGCAGGCGCCGCAGCCGTTGTCGCAGCCACGGTTGCCATCGCCAAGCTCGGGCTGCCGATCAAGATCACGACGTTCGCGTGCTTGGCCGAGAACATGCCGAGCGGCTCCGCGACCCGTCCTGGCGACGTGCTGACGATGCGCAATGGCAGCACGGTTGAGGTCCTCAACACCGACGCCGAGGGACGCCTCGTCCTGGGCGACGGACTGGCCCTCGCTGCCGAGGCCAAGCCGGATCACATCGTCGACGTTGCCACCCTCACAGGTGCATGCGTCGTGGCGCTCGGTGAGCGTACGAGCGGCGTGCTCGGCAACGACTACGACTTCGGCAAGCGCGTTCTGGCGAACGCGAAGGCTGCCGGTGAGTCGATGTGGCCCCTCCCGATCGCTGAGGAGATGAAGGATCTCGTCACGTCGTCGAAGATTGCCGATCTGCGCCAGCACAACCCCAAGGCGTACGGCGGCACGCTCTTCGCCGCAGCATTCCTGCGCGAGTTCGTAGGCGACGTCCCCTGGGCACACCTCGACATCGCCGGCCCGTCGTTCAACGAGGGCTCGCCGTTCGACTACACGCCTGTGGGCGGTACGGGCACGGGCGTTCGTACGATCGTCAAGCTCGCGCTGGACATGTCCAGCAAGTAGACCTAGCGCTCGGCGGCGATGAACTGCACGAGACGCGTCAGCACATCCGTGGGAACAGGGTCGGCGTACATCAGCTTCACCGTGTCCTTTCGGCCCGCAACGGAGCGATCTCCAGCTCGAGATCCGGCCCAGCGACGGGAACTGGATAGAGGCCAATGTGCTTCGACCATGCCGCGTAGTGGATCAGGTAACGGTCGCCGAGAGTCGCGCAGGGCATCTGATAGCGGATCGTCTCGCCTGAGCCTGGCACTGCGTTCTTGATCGTCGACCGAACTTCTTCGAGGACAGCCTGAGTCTCCGGGGCGAACGAGGCGATGTAGTCGTCGACAGTCTCGAAGGTCTGGGCCACGGAACTCAGTCTGGCAGTCCGAGAGCGCGAGCAGCGTCCTCGACCTTGTCCCACTTGGTACGCGCGCCGTCGAGACGATCAGGGTGCGCCTGCTTGCGCGCCTTGCGGTAGACGACCATCAGCTCGTCGAACGACGGGTTGGTGGGCAGCGGGTCAACGCCGGCGATCGACTCGAGAGTCATGATCGCGGCGAGCTCCTTGGGGGTCTGCTTCGCTGGTGCCGGCGTCGACGGCTTCGGCGCAGCGGTCCCCTTGGCCTTGCGGAGGTCGTAGTCGCGCTTGCGGGACGGGATACCCACGAGGTTGGCGTCGTAGACAGGGATGCTGAGCTTCTTGCGGGCGAAGTCGGCAGCCGCCTGTGCGGAGCTGACCCGGCGGCGGAGTGACTCGCCATCGGCCGCCACCAGAAGCAGCGTCGTCTGCGTCACCGACGTCTTGGGCTCGATGTAGCCCTCGACGCCCTTGCGGGACTCAGCAAATTCACGCAACGCGTCAAGATCGGACTTGCTGGCGTTGCGATCAGAGATCACGGCACCACCATCGGTCCGGGTCTTGCGCCCGCGGAAGATTCCCATGGCGCAATTGTGCCCGATGGGTCAGCATCGCTGGCTCACCCCGGTGGCACGGAGTTCGGGTCGAGTGACAAGATGATGATGAAAGAGATTCCCTTGGGAGGACACCGTG
>JAKFCR010000332.1:0-1989 GCA_036676545.1 Aeromicrobium sp.
ACGAGGGCAGCGCCGCCGAACATCATCAGCGCGTACGAGCGGACGTATCCGGTCTGCGGCTGACGCAGGAACTGTGAGGTGTCGCCGAGTCGGTCAGCGATGCCGGTGACGAGTCCGTCGACGCCCATGCGGTCGAACCACACGAGGAATCGGGTCAGGTGGCGCGTCGGGCGTACGGCCACAGCGTCGTTGATCTCGTTGCCGTAGAGCTCGTGGCGACCGGCGCGGGTCCAGATCGACACCGAGCTGTCGGAGGGCGTCTCGCCCGCGATCGGCCGGCGTCCGTAGGTGAGATAGCTGAGTCCCACGCCGAGCGCAGCGGTCGAGGTGATGATGACCGTCATCAGCCATACGGGGATGCCGAGCTCGTGGTGCTCGGCATGGCCGACGACCGGCTCGAGCCACTCGACGATCCAGTCGCCGAGCAGCAACAGACCGCCGAGCAGTGACAGCGCACCGAGCGCGATGAGCGGGTAGGTCATGACCTTGGGCGACTCGTGCGGGTGGACGTCTTCCTTCCAACGCTGGTCGCCGAAGAACGTCATGATCATGAGTCGGGTCATGTAGAACGCCGTGACTCCGGCGCCGATCAGCGCACCCATGCCGACCCAGAAGTTCTCACCGAACGCGGTCTCGATGATCTTGTCCTTGGAGAAGAAGCCGGAGAAGCCGGGGAACCCGATGATCGCGAGATAGCCGAGGGCGAACGTTGCAAACGTGATCGGCATGGCCTTGCGCAGGGCGCCGTAGTGCCGCATCTCGACGTCGTCGTTCATACCGTGCATCACCGAGCCGGCACCAAGGAACATGTTGGCCTTGAAGAAGCCATGCGTGATGAGGTGGAAGATCGCGAACGCGTAGCCAGCGGGGCCGAGGCCGGCCGCGAGCATCATGTAGCCGATCTGGCTCATGGTCGAGCCAGCAAGCGCCTTCTTGATGTCGTCCTTGGTGCAACCGATCCAGGCGCCGACGAGCAGAGTGACGAGTCCGACGATGATCACGGCGTTGCGAGCGACCTCGGACGCGTCGAACACCGCCGCCGATCGAACGACCAGGTAGACGCCGGCCGTGACCATGGTTGCCGCGTGGATGAGCGCGGAGACCGGGGTCGGGCCTTCCATCGCGTCAAGCAGCCAGCTCTGCAACGGAACCTGCGCCGACTTGCCGCACGCGCCAAGCAGGAGGAGTAGACCCATCGCCGTCGCGACGTTCTGGCCGGCGCCAGGGATGGACTGGTTGACTGCCTCAACCGCGGAGGTGCCGAACTGCGCGAACATCAGCATGATCGCGAGCGCCATACCGAGGTCACCGACACGGTTGACGACAAATGCCTTCTTGGCGGCTGCGGCGGCCGAGTCCTTGTGCTGCCAGAAGCCGATCAGCAGGTAGGACGCCAGGCCGACGCCTTCCCAGCCGAGGAACATCACGAGGTAGTCGGCGGCGAGCACCAGCGTAAGCATCGCGGCAATGAAGAGGTTGAGGAATCCGAAGAACCGGCGGCGCCGCTCATCGTGCTCCATGTAGCCGATCGAGTAGATGTGGATCAGCGTGCCAACGCCCGTGATCAGCAGGACGAACAGCCCGGACAGTTGGTCGAACGTGAACGACATGTCTACGTGGAAGCGTCCCGCATCGATCCAGGTGAACAGCGTGGTCGTGTGCGAACGATCATCCTCAGGCTTGCCGAGGAGCTGCGCGAACAGGATCACGCCGAGGACGAAAGACGCGGCTGACGCCAGCGTGCCGATGATGTGGCCAAAGCCGTCGGCTTCCTTGCCCCACGTCAGGAGGATCGCCGCACCCGCGAGCGGGATGGCAATCAGGAGCCACTGAAGGTCGAACATCGCTAGCCCCTTATGACTTCAACAGGCTCGCCTCGTCGACCGAAGCCGAACGACGCGTGCGATAGATGGACACGATGATGGCCAGACCAACGACGACCTCGGCTGCGGCGACGACCATCACGAAGAACGCGGCCACCTGCCCGTC
>JAKFCR010000333.1:0-2424 GCA_036676545.1 Aeromicrobium sp.
CCATCGCGTACGAACGCCATCAGCGTGCGAGCGATCAGCGCCTGTCCACCGCTGAGGGTGTTGCGGCCACCTTCGCCGGCACGGTCACGTTCGACCGGCGGGCGTACGAGCTCGGCGACCTCGGGAGGCAGCTCCTCGCGGCGGATGTTGGACGGCTGGATCGATCGGCCCATCGGCACCCGGCCGGGCATGTCGAAGTATTCGGGGAACGGCGACCACTCCCACTCGAAGGCGTCATCGGCCTCGAGCTCGGCCACGAGCTTGGGCGACTCAGCCAGGAACACCTCGACATTGGTCGACAGTGGCGTGGAGAGGAGAGCCTCGAGGTATGAGCGCGCACCCTCTGTCGAGTCGCTGAGGCCGGCTCGCTGTTGCACCTCGGTACCGGGGAGCCAGCAGGATCCGCCGGAGTAGGCGGACGTGCCGCCGACCAGATTGGTGCGTTCGAGCACTACGGTCTTGAGCCCGGATTTCTGCGCAAGATACGCGCCAATCAGGGCGCCTCCGCCGGATCCGACAACAACGACATCGAAGGTCATGTCGGCCATGCTAGGCCAAAAACTGGAACACGTTCTATCTGTGTTCTACTCTCTTGCCATGCCTCAGACACTCGACACCGACACGTACCGCGGCCCGCACTCGGGACAGATGCTGCTCCATTCACTCAAGCGGCACCGCGATGCGAACGTGCTTCAGCTCGGCGATCGGACCATCACCGGTCAAGAGTTTTCGGACCAGATGAGCCGCTACGTGCGTGCTCTCGAGGACCTCGGCGCAGGCAGCGGTGCGGCTGTTGGACTGCTCGCGGCCAACCGTCCGGAGGTGCTGTTCATCATCGGCGCGGGCCAGACCCAGGGCTACCGACGTACGGCGCTGCACCCGCTCGGATCGCTCGACGACCACGCGTACGTCCTCGAGGATGCCGGCGTCAGCGCGCTGATCGTCGACAACATCGACAAGTTCCTGGAGCGCGCGGAAGGGCTGAAGGAGAAGGTGCCGGGCCTCACGACGATCATCACGATCGACGATCTCGCTGCCAAGGCGGCGACATACGACGCCCAGCCGCTCGAAGCCAAGGACCTGGCGTCCGATCACGTCGTCGGAGTGACCTACACCGGCGGCACGACCGGCAAGCCCAAGGGCGTCATCGGCACGGCGTCGAGCATCGCGGCGATGACGCAGATCCAGCTCGCAGAGTGGGAGTGGCCCGAGGCGCCGACGTTCCTGATGTGCACGCCGCTGTCGCATGCCGGCGCGGCGTTCTTCGCACCAGTCGTTGCCAAGGGCGGTCGCCTCGTGGTGCTGCCGGGCTTCGATCCGGCCAACGTCCTCAAGACGATCGAGGAGGAGAAGATCACCGCGACGATGCTCGTGCCGAGCATGCTCTACGCGCTGATGGATCACCCCGACTCGCACACCCGCGATCTCTCCAGCCTGGAGACGATCTACTACGGCGCCTCGGCGATCAACCCCGTACGCCTGGCTGAGGCGATCGAGCGCTTCGGCCCGATCTTCGCTCAGTACTTCGGCCAGTCCGAGGCTCCGATGGTCATCTCCTACCTCGCCAAGGGTGATCACACGCCCGAGCGTCTCGCCAGCTGCGGACGCCCGAGTGCGTTCCTCCGTACGGCATTGCTGGGCGAGGACGGCAAGCCCGTCGCGCAGGGTGAGCCCGGCGAGATCTGTGTCGCCGGTCCGCTCCTGGCTGCCGGCTACTGGAACAAGCCCGAGGAGACGGCCGAGGCGTTCCACGACGGCTGGCTGCACACCGGCGACATTGCTCGCGAGGACGAAGACGGCTTCTGGTACATCGTCGACCGGGTCAAGGACATGATCGTCACCGGCGGCTTCAACGTGTTCCCGCGCGAGGTCGAGGACGTCATCGCTGAGCACCCGGCAGTTGCGCAGGTTGGCGTGATCGGCACACCGCACGAGAAGTTCGGTGAAGCAGTCACCGCAGTTGTCGTGCTCCGTCCCGATGCCGACACCAGCGAAGAGGCGATTGCGACGCTGACCAAGGACATCCAGGCTCTGGTGAAGGACCGGAAGGGTGCGGTTCAGTCGCCCAAGGACGTCATCATCGCCGACTCGCTGCCGCTGACCGCGCTGGGCAAGCCCGACAAGAAGGCGCTACGCGCGAACTTCTGGACCGGCGACCGCAGCGTCGGCTGACGGGCGCACACCGAGTCGGCGCTGACGCTCGACCGTCGCGGCGTAGAACGCCCAGCCGAAGCTGAAGCTGGCGAAGAGCGTCACGGCGAAGAACAGCCATGGCTTGTTGATGCCGCGTCGCCGACCGTCGATAATCGCAACCAGCGGCAGGATCACGACGTTGGCGATGATGAAGTCGGCACCGGCCGAGCTTGCTGCGGGGTTGTCGAACATGAGCTTCATGTACTGCTCCCACGAGCCGTCACCCACCAG
>JAKFCR010000334.1:0-7444 GCA_036676545.1 Aeromicrobium sp.
CGCAGCGGTGTTCCTCTTCAGCGGCGACTGGCTCGTGGCGCTGATCACCAGCATGATCTTCGCGATCATCTCGCTGTCTCTCGTCGTGGTCACCGGCTATGCCGGTCAGGTGTCCTTCGCGCAACTGACGCTGGCTGGAGTCGCCGGGTTCTCACTCGCGACGCTCACCGACAGCTGGGGGGTTCCGTTCCCCCTCGCCCCGCTCATCGCGGCGACCATTGCGTCGATCGTCGGCGTGATCGTGGGTCTGCCTGCACTTCGCGTACGAGGTCTGCCGGTCGCGATCGTCACCCTCGCCACAGCGGTTGCACTTGAGGCATTCTGGTTCGCCAACTCCGACTTCGTCGGCAGCTCGGGCAAAGACGTCACGGGACCCACGCTCTTCGGGCTCGACCTGCGATCCCGCGTAGGCCTCGACTACCCCCGCGTCCAATTCGGTCTGTTGGTCCTCACCGTTCTCGTGCTCGTCGGAGTGGCCGTCGCCAAGCTGCGCATGTCACGTCTCGGTTCGCAGATGCTCGCCGTACGGGCCAACGAGCGTTCGGCAGCCGGAGCCGGTGTGGCCGTCGTACGAGTCAAGCTCATCGCGTTCGCCATCGGCTCGTTCATCGCCGGTCTGGGCGGATCGATGCTGGCCTACTTCCAGGGCAACGTCACGTTCATCAGCTTCTCCACCTTCATCGGCCTGACATTGTTTGCCACGGCATACCTCGCGGGCATCACCAGCATCTCCGGTGGTGTCGCGGCCGGCCTCATCGGTATCGGCGGCATGGTTCCGCTGACGCTCAACAAGGTGGGCGGACTCAGCGGCGAGTGGTTCGCCGTCATCGCCGGTCTCGGCCTCATCCTCACCCTGATCGGCAATCCCGAGGGTGTCGTCGGGCCAATTCACGAACGACTTCAGCGACGCCGCCGCGCCAAGGCGCCGATCGCAGCCGCGACCGAGCCTCTGGAAGGGGACCTGGTCGCCCTCGAACCCGTCCGAGGTGGGGATGTCGTGCTCGAGGTTCGCGGTCTCGGCGTCCGATACGGCGGCGTGGTCGCCGTCAACGGTGTCGACCTCGACGTACGAGAAGGAACGATCGTCGGTCTCATCGGCCCCAATGGCGCTGGCAAGACGACCCTGCTCGACGCGTTGTCGGGGTTCACTCCGAGCACCGGCACCATAAAGCTCGACGGAACAGACCTCAAGGGTCAGGCACCACACCAGCGCGTGCGCAACGCCTTGGGGCGTACGTTCCAGCACGCCGAGCTGTACGAAGACCTCTCGGTGCACGAGAACGTCATCGTCGGCGCATCAGCGGCGCACGGGAGAACGGCTCGTACGGTCGATGAGACTCTCGAGCTTCTCGGCCTTGCCGAGGTCGCCGAGCTGCCGGTCGCCGAGTTGTCGCAAGGACGCCGTCAGCTCGTCTCGATCGCACGAGCCCTGATCGGCAACCCGAAGGTCCTCCTGCTCGATGAGCCCGCAGGTGGCCTCGACAGCCGAGAGAGCCAGTGGCTGGGAATGCGACTCCGCAAGATCCGCGACAGCGGCGTGACGATCCTGCTGATCGACCACGACATGCACCTGGTTCTCAACCTCTGCGACGACATCTACGTCCTCAACTTCGGAGAGGTCATCGCCCACGACACCCCTTCAGCGATTCGCGCTGATTCCCGGGTGGCCGAGGCGTACCTCGGATCAGCCCACGCCGAGCAGGAGGTTGTCTCGTGACGACGATCGCCGAGAACAAGACCGGCCACACATCGGAGTCGACCGAAGACCTGCTGGTGTGCACCGGGGTCAAGGCTGGCTACGGCAACATCGAGGTGGTTCGCCAGTTCGATCTCGCTGCTCCTGGCGGTTCAGTTGTCGCAGTGCTCGGTCCGAACGGAGCAGGCAAGACAACCCTGCTCAACACACTCACCGGCCTGCTGCCCGCTCAGTCGGGAAGCGTCAGTGTTGGGGGACACATTTTAAGGAACGGCCGACCAGCCGACGCGTCCGACGCCGGGATCGTCCTGGTTCCCGATGACCGCGCGTTGTTCACCGCGCTCACCGTCGAGGAGAACCTCCTCGCAGCGCGCGGGCGTCATCGCACCACCGTCGACGGCGCATTTGATCGATTCCCCGCCTTGGCGGCGCGACGCAAGCTGGCAGCCGTTCACCTCTCGGGCGGTGAGCAGCAGATGCTCGCGGTCGCTCGAGCGCTCATGCAGGAGCCCCGTGTACTGCTCCTGGACGAGATGTCCATGGGCCTCGCGCCGATCATCGTCGAAGAGCTCATGCCCATGGTTCGTCGAGTCGCCGAGGACACCGGTGCTGTCGTGGTGCTCGTCGAGCAGCACGTCCACCTCGCACTCGAAGTGGCCGATCGAGCCATCGTGCTGGTTCACGGCGAAGTCGTGCTTGACCGCACCGCTGCTGAGCTCGCCGCGGATCCGACCCTGCTTGAGTCGGCGTACCTGGGCGGCACGATCTCATGACAGGCTGCAGCGTCGTATGACCAACCGTCCCGTCTCCGTGCCACGTCGCGGCCTGAACGACAAGCAGGCCGCGACCGTCGAGAGGCTCTACTCCGAAGCCATGGCCTTGTTGAAGGAAGTCGGTCACGACGACCTCGCAATGCGCGCCGTCGGCCAACGTGCTGGAGTCTCGCCCGCGACCGTCTATACCTACTTCTCGTCGAAGGACCATCTGTTTGCCGAGCTCTTCTGGCGGGTGATCGAGCAGCAGGGCGTCATCGCACTGAAGGCGCCGACTCCGACGGGCCGGCTGCAGGAACTCGTACGTCATCTGTCTGACGTCGTAGCCGGCGTTCCCGAGCTCACTGCGGCCGTGCACAAAGCCCTGCTTGCTGGCGACCCCGAAGTCCACCGCGTACGAGCGGACATCGGCCTGTGGTGCGTCGGACAGTTCCACAACGCCGTCGGACCCGATGCCCGGCTTCCGGCGCAGGTTGTCATGACGCTGTCGTTCGCCATGACCGGAGCGTTGATGCAGTCGGGAATGGGGGTCTTCGGTTACGACAAGCTCGGAGACCACCTCGTCGACACCGTCGCGGTAATCATGCGCAACGTCGCGTAAACGTCTAACTCTCGTTGAGCGCCACAGCGCTTTGCACGATCTCGATGAACGCTGTCTCGTTCAGCATGTCGTCCACCTGGAGGTCGATGGCACGTCGGGTCCCGGCGTCGAGACTCGCGTTGAACAGGCTCGCGGGATCAGGCAGGGACGCACCTTTGGCGAACGTCACCTTGATTTTGTCCTTGTACGTCTCCACCGTGCAGATCAAGCCCGAGCGCGAGAACGTCGGCACTCCCCCGGGGTTCGACGGCTTGACCCACTTGATCTCCTCGACCACATCGGGGACAGCTTCGTGGATCAGGTGACGAATCGAGTCGACGGTTGTGCTGCGCCAGTCATCCATGGGCGCGACTGTACTGAAACTCAGCCACCGAGAGCGGCAAGCATCTTCTTGCCGATGTCGCTGAGGTTGCCGTGGGCGTCGGCCACCCGACACCAGTCACGCGTCATGTCGGCGAACTTCTGCGGGTTGTAGATGTCCTCTTCGCAGATCAGGTTGCCGTCGTCATCGAACGTCAGGATCGTGATGTTCGAGGCTTCATGAACTGAGCCGTCGCCGGGGTCGCGCATGATGTTGCGGATGTCGCAGATCACGCGGTTCGTCGGTGCATCGATGACCGACCACGCTGCGGGAAAGCCGATCATCTCGCTGCCCGGGAACGTGGTCATCGTCTTGATGATCCAGGGCCGGATCTCCTCGCGGCCGGTGAAGTTGCCATACGCATGCTCGATGTACGTCGCGTCCTCGGTGAACATGTCAGCGAACGCCGACCAGTCCTTGCTCTCGCAGATCTCTTCGACCTTGGACGTGTAGCGATCGAACGCTTCCTGCAACAGGTTCTCGTTTTCCACGACGACAGCCAACCACACGTCAGTCGTAGATCACCGCTGTGCCATCACGCTGCATCCTGGCCAGACCGTCCTTCATCCCCTGGACCTGCTCAGGCGTGTGGCCTTCCCAGTCGAGGAGCTCGCCGACAATCCTCACGGGCTCACGGCTGCGGTAGGACCGAGTCGGATTGCCGGGGAGCTTCTTGTCGGTCACGTTGGGATCGTCCTCGAGCTCGCCGGTGGGTTCGACTATGTAGATCCGACCGGGGCCTTCACCGGCGGCCATCTCAGCACCCCACGCCGCCGCGTCCAGAGTCTCGGTCACGTAGATGTGGTTCATGATCCGCCCGGACTCGAAATTCGATTCGCGCCCCGGCACCAGCAGATCTCCGACCGCGAGATCGGCCTTCGTACCGTGCAGGAGTGCACCCGACTCGTGGACTTCGAATGGTGTTGGCATCCATACCCCCTAGGCAGACCTCAGATTTGTGGGCACGATCAGCGAAGTCCCGGGTGCCCCTTCGACAGTACGGGTAGCAACAGCGTCCTGGGTGTCACCTGGGACAGGGCCGCGGCGACCCTGTTCACCTTGCCGGGGATGACCACGAGTCGGCCCTTGGACATGCCCTCCACGGCAGCCTTCGCCACCTCCTCCGCGGACACCCACATCACCGCAGGGAGCGCGGCTTCGGCATCGTCCTTGGAGAACCCGGCGCGCTCGCCAAATCCGGTATGCACGGGTCCGGGACAGAGCGTTGTCGCGGTGACGCGTGTTCCACGCAGCTCGCCGGCAAGGCTCTGGGTGTACGAGAGAACGAACGCCTTGCCTGCGCCATATCCGGCCTGACCGGGCAGCGGCTGGAACGCAGCCGTCGAGGCGACATTGAGGATTGCACCGCGATCACGTTCGACCATGCCCGGAAGAACTCGAGTGCACAGATCGGCGACTGCGACGACGTCGACCTCGATCATGTTCATCTCTGCCGTCGGATCGGCCTTGCTGACTGCGCCAGCGTCGACAGGCCAGCGTTGTTGACGAGGATGTCGATGACCCGACCCTCCTTGCTGACGAGGTCCGGCAACGTGGCGCGGCCGGCTCGATCGGACAGGTCCATGGCGATCACGTCTGCGTTCCCAAGCTCCGTCGAGAGGCCCTCGAGCTTGTCGGCTGATCGAGCCACGAGCGTGACGTGATGTCCACGCCCCGACAGCTCGCGAGCGATCATGGCGCCGATCCCGGACGAAGCTCCGGTGACCACTGCCGTACGGTCAGGGCCAGGTTCTGGAAGAGCCATGGCGTCACCCTAGTGCGGACGCGCCTCGTCCCCTTCGAGCATCGCTAGACACCTGTCCAGTTCTCCCTTACGATCGCAACTAGACACCTGTCCAGTTTCAGGCGTTGCCGTCGATTCGAGGAGACTCCCCGTGCCCAAGCCACCGCTCTCGATGAAGCCCACCGGCTGGTTCCAGGTCGCGTGGACCGCTGAGGTCGCGGTCGGTCAGGTCCATCGCGTCCAGGCCTTTGGCGAAGAACTGATTGCGTGGCGCGGACACTCCGGCGAGGTGACCGTCATGGACTCCTACTGCCAGCACCTCGGCGCCAACCTCGGATTTGGCGGGACGGTCATCGACGACACGATCCAGTGCCCGTTCCACGGCTGGCAGTGGAACCTCGCAGGCAAGAACGTGTGCATCCCGTATGAGGACCGGCCCAACATCGGCAAGAAGATCCGTACCTATCCGACAGTTGAGCTCAACGAAGCGATCTACATCTGGCACGACATCGAGAAGCGGGCGCCCTTCTTCGAGGTCCCGGACATCTTCGACAGCTGGCCCGACGGCCGTACCGCCGCCGACTACCACCAGCCCTACCCGGACTCGATCCTGTTCAACGAGCGCCTGTCCCTGCATCCTCAGTACGTCATCGAGAACGGCGTCGACTTCGCCCACTTCAAGTACGTGCACAAGGTCCCGCTGATCCCCCAGTTCACTCGGCAGGAGTTCGACGCCCCCATCTCGTACGTCGACTTCACCGTCGCGTTCGAGGGCGAACCGGGCACGATCGAGGAGGTCGACAGCGGAGTCGAGGCGATCAACTGCGGTCTCGGCCTCGCCATCACCCGCAGCCACGGCATGATCGACAACCGCACGGCGACCGCGGTCACGCCGGTCGACGAAGAAACCTGTGACGTACGGTTCTCGGTCTGGATCGGGCGGGAGCCGGGCCTGAGCGAGCACGAGTCACGTGCCCGAGCGATCAAGTACGCGCGGGGTGTCATCGAGCAGTTCGAGGCCGACATCTACATCTGGTCTCATCAGAAGTACGCCGACCCCGCAGCCCTCGCCAGAGGCGAGTACGCCGGCTTCACCGCCCTCCGCAACTGGGCTCAGCAGTTCTACCCCGAAGCCGAGCGCATCCCCGTCGGTCTCACGCCGCCAACCTGACCAGCCCTCCCGAAAGGCACGACATGACCACCACCCCCATCCGGGTCTTCCAGGTCGCGACCGGCAACGTCGGCAGCGAGATGATCAAGCGGATCGGCACGCAGCCCGACCTCGAGCTCGTCGGCGTCCACGTCTACTCCCCCGACAAGATCGGCCGCGATGTCGGCGAGCTCGCCGGGATCGGTCCGGTCAACATCATCGCCACCGGCACAGTTGAGGAGATCATCGCTGCCAAGCCCGACGTACTGACCTTCCACGGCGTCTTCCCTGACGAGGACCTCTATCTCCAGGTGCTCGAGGCCGGCATCAACATCGTGACCACGGCGGACTGGATCACTGGCCACCACCGCAACGAGAACCACCCGCACCCCTCCGGCCGGGCGTGGACCGACATCATCGACGAGGCAGCCAAGAAGGGCGGCGTCACGTTCTACGGCACAGGCATGAACCCCGGTCTCAACCAGATCCTGGGTGTCGTCGTCTCGGCTGACGTGGCGAACATCGAGAACGTCACGACCATCGAATCGGTCGACGTGTCCTGCCACCACTCAGCCGACACGTGGACCGAAGTCGGTTATGGCCTCCCCGTCGACGATCCCGAGCTTCCCGGCAAGCTGAAGAAGTACACCGAGGTCTTCGCCGACTCTGTCTGGATGATGGCTGACGCGTTCGGCCTTGAGCTCGACTCGGTCGAGTTCTCGTACGAGATGGGCGCCTGCACCAAGGACATCGACCTCGGTTGGTACAAGCTCCCCAAGGGCTCACTGGGGGCCAACTACATCAAGTACCAGGGCATGGTCGATGGCGTCTCCCGGGTCGAAACCCACCTCGAGTGGCAGATGACGCCTCATACCGAGCCGAGCTGGGACATCAAGGGTTGCTACGTCACGCAGATCAAGGGCGACCCTCAGATCTACAACAAGCACATGATCTTCCCGGCGGAAGGCGTCGATCTCTCCAACCCCGAGGACTTCGCGTCCATCGGTATGACCGTCACCGGTATGCCCGCGCTGAACTCGATCAAGTCCGTCGTTGCGGCACGACCCGGTGTCATCACCAGCGCCGACCTGCCGCTGCGCGGATTCGCCGGCCGCTTCA
>JAKFCR010000335.1:0-3765 GCA_036676545.1 Aeromicrobium sp.
ACGACCGGGGACTGGGTCAAGGCCGGCTTCGACTCCGTCGCCACGTCGTTGAAGGCTCGTGCTGAAGCGTTGTACGCAGCGCGCTAGCTCGCGAAGCGGTCAGTCGCCTCGATGATGGCGTCGAGGATCCCCGGCTCGGAGAATGCGTGACCGGCATCGGGGATCATCCGGAACTCGGCCTCCGGCCATGCCCGGTGCAGGTCCCAGGCTGTCGTCGCCGGCGTACACATGTCGTAGCGACCCTGGATGATCACGCCCGGGATGTCCTTGAGCTTGGCTGACTCGGTGACCAGCTGGTTGTCGGTGAACCAACCGTCGTTCATGAAGAAGTGGTTCTCGATGCGGGCGAAAGCCACGGCGAAGGCGTCTTCGGTGAAGTGATCGATCAGCTCGGTGTCCTGAAGCAACGTGATCGTCGAAGACTCCCAGCGTGCCCAGGCCTTGGCGGCGGGTATGTGGACAGCTGGGTCCGGATCGTTGAGCAGGCGACTGTAGGCCTCGATGAGGTGCCCGCGCTCGTCTTCTGGCACCGGTGCGATGTAGCCCTCCCAGAGGTCGGGATAGACATTTGCGGCACCGCCTTCGTAGAACCAGTCGAGCTCGCTCCTGCGGAGGGTGAAGATGCCGCGCAGCACGAGCTCGCTCACTGAGTCCGGATGCTTCTGAGCGTAAGCGAGCGCCAGCGCCGACCCCCAGGATCCACCGCATACGAGCCAGCGGTCGATTCCGAGATGTGCGCGAAGTGCCTCGATGTCCTCGACGAGGTGCCAGGTCGTGATGGCGCTGAGGTCGGCATCTGGCGCGCTGGTGTGCGGCAGGCTCTTGCCACAACCCCGCTGGTCGAACAGCACGATGCGGTACTTCGACGGGTCGAAGACTCGTCGCTGATCCGGGCTCGATGCTCCGCCCGGCCCGCCATGCAGGTAGACCGCGGGTTTGCCGTCGGGGTTGCCCGACACCTCGTAGTAGATCTGTTGGCCGTCGCCGACATCGAGCAGTCCGGAGTCGAAGGGCTCGATGTCGGGGTAGAAGGTGCGCATACGCACGACCCTAACGACGTGATCCCTTACTGAGGACCCGGGCGTCCGAGGGTGATGAGCTCTGGCTCGGACGCTGTTCCACAGCATCCGCCGGACTGATCGGCATCGTCATCGAACAAACCGGAGCCACCGCACACGCCGGTCTCCGGGAGAGTCAGCTCGACCCGAGCGGCCGCCTCATGATCACCCGCGATGGCCGCGGCCACGGAGCGAGTCTGCTCGAACCCGGTGAGCGCCAGGAACGAGGTGGCGCGGCCGTATGACTTCATGCCCACCAGATAGAACCCGGCCTCGGGCTGGGCGAGCTCCTTGGCGCCGTGCGGGTAGACCGTGCCGCAGGAGTGCTCGTTCGGGTCGATCAGTGGTGCGAGCTGGCGCGGAGCCTGTAGCACCGGGTCGAGATCTAGGCGGACCTCGGACAGCATCTCCAGGTCCGGCCGGAAGCCGGTCAGGACGACGATCTCGTCGACTCCTTCGACGACCTGGTTGTCGAATGACTCGATGACCAATCGACCGTCCGCACCCTTGCTGACCTTGGCCGTACGGAACCCGTTGCGTGTGATGACGGGACCTTCGGCGACAGCGGCCTGAGCCTGTTGGCCGAGAGCACCGCGCTGCGGAAGCTCGTCCTGCCCGCTGCCGGCGAACGCCGCACCGACGTTGGACCGACGAACGAGCCAGGTCACGCGGGTGGTGGGCTCGTCCTTGGCCAGGGCAGTCAGGCCGATCAGCGCGCCCTTGGCGGATGCGCCGGTGCCAGCAACGACGACGTGCTTGCCGGCATAGCGGGCTCGCTCGGTGGGGTTCTGAAGGTTGGGGATCCGGTAGCTGATGTGATCTGCGGCTTCGGCCTCACCGATTGCCGGAACGCCGTCACCGCCTAGAGGGTTCGGACCAGTCCAGGTTCCCGAAGCATCCACGACGGCGCGGGCCTGTATGTGTTCGGCACCGCTTGCGCTGCGTACGTGCACGGTGAACGCGGCTTCTTCTCGACCGGAGCTGACCAGCCGGTCGCGACTCTGCTTTGCCACTGACGTGACGGTCGTCCCGTACCGAACCGAATCGCCGAGCACGTCGGCGAGCGGCTGGAGATAGCTGGAAACCCACTCGGCGCCGGTCGGGTAGCGCTTGGCGTTCGGCGGGGTCCAACCCGCATCGGCCAGCAGCTTCTCGCCCGCGGGGTCGATGAGCTCCGACCACGCGGAGAACAGACGTACGTGCCCCCACTGGCTGACAGCGGCGCCAGCGGCCGAGCCCGATTCGAGCACGAGGACGTCCACGTCACGGCTGCGGAGATGGGCGGCCGCGGCGAGGCCGGATGGTCCGGCGCCGATGACGACGACGGGGAGTTCAGTGGTGGTCTGGGGAGGCATCAGGTTCCTGGCTTTCGATACATTGATGGCTGTCGATGTGTCGAACTCTACCCATACATCGAAGAATGTCAATGTATGGGCTAGGATAGTCGTATGCCAACCGCGCTGACAGTCCTCGCTTCGACCGAGTCAACCTGCTGCTCACCGATCACCAGTGGGGTCATGAGCGACGATGAAGCGACGTCGTTGGCGATCAAGTTCAAGGCGATGAGCGACCCGACGCGTCTCAAGCTGCTCTCGTTGGTTGCCGCGACTCAGGGCGGCGAGGCATGCGTATGCGACTTGAACGAGCCGCTCGACCTGTCGCAGCCGACGGTGTCGCACCATCTCAAGATTCTGGTGGACGCCGGTCTGCTGACGCGCACCAAGCGTGGTCGTTGGGCCTACTTCGCTCTCGTTCCAGGTGCTCTGCCGTCGCTGGCTGACACACTGCAAGCCTGATCAGGTCGCGCGACGCTCCAGGAAAATCGTGTCGCGCCATACGCCGTCGAGCTGAGCGATTCGCTCGCGGTAGCCGATGTCTCTGAATCCTGCTGCTCGATGGATGGCGAGGCTGGCGACGTTCTCGGGAAAGATTGACGTCTGGAGCGTCCACAGCCCCGCGGCGTCGGCCGCTGCGACTTGATGTCGAACCAAGGCCGAGCCCACACCCATGCCGGCGCTGGCTGCGTCGACGTACACGGAAGTCTCACCGACTCCCCGGTAGCAGTCGCGCTGAGATGTGGGCGACACCGACGCCCAGCCGGTGACGGTCCCGTTCAGCTCGGCGACCCACCGTTGTCCGGTCAGCCACTTCGAGTCGAGGACGTCCGCAGGAGGCACCTCGGTTTCGAAGGTCGCATTGCCCGTGGCGATACCGTCCGCGTAGATCCGGCGCACGGCATCCCAGTCGCCCGGTTCGAGGGCACGTAGCCGAATGTCCGCCGCGTTCACGTGGGCCCTGTGGGACTCGATCCCCTACTGCGCACTCGCTTCGCTCGTGAACGCGCAGCGGGGGCCCACCCAAGGGGTTCTCGCACGATTCCTCCTAGTTTGATGGTCGGGACCCGACCAAGAAGCAAGAGCGGTCGGATCCCGACCATCAAAGTGGGCCCTGTGGGACTCGATCCCCTACTGCGCACTCGCTTCGCTCGTGAACGCGCAGCGGGGGCCCACCCAAGGGGTTCTCGCACTCTACTCAAATTCGCCGAATGAGACCGGCCAAAGAACAGCCGGCCTCCATCGGCGAAGTGGGCCCTGTGGGACTCGAACCCACAACCCGCGGATTAAAAGTCCGCTGCTCTGCCAATTGAGCTAAAGGCCCTGCGGCGACAAGTCTGCCAGTCCATTCGTGAAAGTCCTGCGCGGGGACG
>JAKFCR010000336.1:0-6152 GCA_036676545.1 Aeromicrobium sp.
GCCGGGGTGATGGCGACGCGGAACTCGTTGTTCTTGATCTCGCGGGGTACGCCGACCAACATGGTTGCTCCTCAGAACGATTCAGTACCCCTATCGTGAAGGAACTGCGGTTTGATATGCAACTGTCCGAAGATCATTCGCTAGTCTGGGAAATGACGCGTGAATCATACGCATTCGGACGACCGAGGAGAGTGCATGCCGAAGGATGTTCGAGAGCTCGACGATCTCGATCACCGGATCGTTGAAGCGCTGCGTGCGGAGGGCCGCCTGGCCAACAACGCCTTGGCCGAAAAGGTTGGCGTTGCGGCCTCGACCTGCCTCGTCCGGTTGCGCAGCTTGATCGATCGAGGAGTCATTGCCGGCTTCCATGCCGAGGTCGATCCGGCCTGGTTCGGCCGTCCGATCCAGGCGATGATCGCGGTACGCCTGCGGGCCGACGCCAGAGGATCGATCAACGAGTTCTCTGACCGCCTCGCGGCTATGCCGGAGGTCCTCAACGTCTACTTCCTCGCCGGCGCCGACGACTTCCACGTACACGTCGCCGCTCGTGACTCCGAGGACCTGCGGGCGTTCGTCGTCGACCAACTCAGCGCCGCTCCTGAAGTCGCGTTGACGGAGACCAACTTGATCTTCCAGCACAAGCGCGGCCAGCTCGCGGACTAGCGCCTGAGCTTGAGCTCGAGTGCGTCGCGGGCTGAGGGCCATTCGTCGTCGACCATCGAGAAGAGGACGGTGTCGCGCCAGGATCCATCGCGTCGAATGATGTGCTTGCGCAGCACGCCCTCTCGTACGCCGCCGATACGTCCCACTGCCGCCTGCGATCGCTCGTTCTTGATGTCGACGTGCCAGGCGACCCGTGCGCACCGGAGAACCTCGAAGGCGTGTCGCAACAGGAGGAGTTTCGCCTCGGTGTTGATGCCGGTGCGCCAGAAGCGCCGACCCAGCCAGGTCGCACCGATGGCGACTGTGCGCCTGTCTGGGTCGATGTCGTAGTACGTCGTCAGCCCGGCGACCTCGTCGGTGCGCTGGTCGATCTGCGCCCACGAGCGGGTGTTGGGTCGCCCGAGGTAGAGCTCGATGAGCGCCGTGGCCTCCGCGAGCGTTGTGGGTCGGGCGAACGACTGCCACGTGAAGACCTCGTCGTCATCCGACGCCTGGAGCAGCCCTTCGGCGTGGTGCTGTTGCAACGGTTCGAGCCGGACGTGGTCACCAACCAGGTTGGGCGTCTCGTCCCATTGGCTCATGGGTTCAACCTAAACCGGGCGAGGGTTCTTGGCGTGCGGATCGCGTACGGCATTGAGCTCGCGCAGGAAGTTGGCAGCCCAGAGATCGATGTCGTTCTCCATCACCTGACGGCGCATCGCCTTCATACGGCGGGCGTTTTCGCGCGGGTCGGCGTTGATAGCCGCCAACAGCATTTGCTTCATGCCGTTGAGGTCGTGAGGGTTGACTTGATACGCGGACTTGAGCTCCGATGCCGCGCCCGCGAACTCGCTGAGCACCAGGGCGCCGCTGTCGTCGTAGCGGCAGGCGACGTACTCCTTGGCGACGAGGTTCATGCCATCCCGCAGGGGTGTGACCACCATGACGTCGGCGGCGCGATAGAGCGCGGCCATCTCCTCGCGTGGATACGACGCGTGCAGATAGGTGATGGGCTGTTGGCCGATTCGGGCGACGTCGCCGTTGATGCGGCCCACGAGTCGGTTGATGTCGTCGCGCAGCAGGATGTATTGGCCAACGCGTTCGCGTGACGGCGTTGCCACCTGGATGAAGACCGCATCATCGACGTCGAGCGCACCGTCGGTGATGAGCTCGCCGAACGCGCGGAGGCGCTGACGCAGGCCCTTGGTGTAGTCGAGTCGGTCGATGCCCAGGAGCACCGTCTTGGGGTTGCCGAGGCTCTCACGGATCTCGGCGGCTCGCGCGATGACGGCGGGCGTACGGGCGAGCTCCTCGAAGCCAGCCGCGTCGATCGAGATGGGGTATGCCTGCGCCAGCACAGTTCGACCGTCCGGCAGATAGACGGTGTCGCGGTGGGTCTTGTGCCCAACGCGCTGGCGAACCAGACGGATGAAGTTCTGCGCTGCGCCCGGCATCTGGAAGCCCACGAGGTCGGCGCCGAGCAGTCCTTCGAGGATCTGTCGACGCCAGGGGAGCTGCTGGAACAGCTCCGTCGGAGGGAACGGAATATGCAGGAAGAAGCCGATCCTCAGATCAGGTCGCAGCTCGCGGAGCATGGTCGGCACCAGCTGGAGCTGGTAGTCCTGCACCCATACGACGGCGTTCTTCTTGGCGATCTTGGCGGCCTTCTGGGCGAAGCGCTGATTGACGCGTACGTAGGCGTCCCACCACTCGCGGTGGAACTCCGGCGGCGCGACAACATCGTGATAGAGCGGCCAGAGGGTCGCGTTGGAGAAGCCCTCGTAGTACTCCTCGACCTCTTCATCTGACAGTGGAACGGGGACCAGGTTCATCCCTTCGTGCTCGAAGGGCCGGAGCTTCTCGTTGGGAGCTCCATGCCAGCCGATCCAGGCGCCACCATTGCGACGGATGACGGGCTCGAGGGCGGTGACCAGACCGCCGGGCGACTTGCGCCACGTCGTCTCTCCATCGGGACCGGTGATCCGGTCCACGGGCAGGCGATTGGCGATAACCACGAATTCTGCGAGGCCAGACGCCATGTCCCGAACCCTATCGGTGCGCGCCGAGGAATGCTGCCGCTCGCCGCACCCTGCATCCCGCCTGACTACGTTCTCGTCGCTCGCAGCACAACATCGGTGCGCCTCACTCCGCCCCTACTCGCTGCGCTCGTGGGGGGACCCCCAGGCCTTGTCAGCCGGGCGCGGGCCACGGCTCGTATCGGAACCCTTCCCCGGCGAACGCCGATAGCGGTGTTGCGTTATCTGGGCGTTACGCCGAGCTGGCGCAAGATCTCGTCTAGCTGCTTCATGATCGCGAGTGACTCGTCCTGAGGCAGCAGTGCTGATTGGGTGCGGCCTTCGCGCAGGCAGTCTGCGACCTCGATGATCTCGTGCGAATAGCCGCGGCCAATCACGTTCTCCTCGTACGTCTCCGTATGGTCTCCGCGAGTGACCGAGAAGCCAGTCGGCTCGTGGAAGCGTGACGTCATCTCGACGAATCCGGCATCGCCGGCGATCGTCCCTCGGTTGTCGGACCAGGCGACCTGGTTCCAGGCGATGTTCGCGACGGCGCCGTTCGCGTACGTCAGGGTCGCCCCGGCATTGAGGTCGATGCCCTGGTCAGAGAGCACTCCGGCGGCGACGATGCTGTCGGGCTCGCCGAGCAGGAGGAAGGCGAAGGTCAGCGGGTAGATGCCCATGTCGAGCAGAGCGCTCGCCCCGAGCTCCGGGTCCCACATGCGAGTCTTTTCGGCCTCGGCCGCATAGCCCAGCTCGGCGCGGACCTGGAGCGGCGTGCCGATGACTCCGTCCTTCACCATCTGCTGCATCCGGCGAATGTTGGGGTTGGTGCGCATCCACATCGCCTCGGCAAAGAACAGCCCGCGTAATCGTGCCTCGTCGACCATCGCCCGCGCATCCGCGGCGTTCATGGCAAGCGGCTTCTCGCACAGCACGTGCTTGCCGCCCTCCAGGCAGATCATCACGTCATCGAGGTGGCGGCTGTGCGGGGTCGCGATGTAGATGACGTCGACCTCGGGGTCGGCGGCGAGCTCTTCGTACGAGCCATGAGCACGCGCGGCGCCGAACCGCGCGGCGAACTCCTTCGCTGCTTCGGGGCGCCGGGAGCCGACGGCCACCAGCTCGCTGCCCTCCACGAGTGCGAGGTCGGTGGCGAAATTATCGGCGATGCGTCCTGTGGCGAGAATGCCCCAGCGGATGGTGCGCGAATTGGTCGACATGACTTCACTATGTCAAATGACATCGGTGTGATTTGTGGACTAAGATGCACAACATGAGCGCAGTGGAAAAGACCAGCACGGCCAGCACCTCCGCTGCCGAGTCGCTGTCGGACCGCGACCGCGAGATCCTGGCGCTCGAGCGTCTCTGGTGGCAGTACGCCGGCGCCAAGGAACAGGCGATCCGCGAAAAGTTCGACATGTCAGCGACCCGCTACTACCAGGTGCTCAACGCGCTGATCGACCGCGAGGACGCTCTCGCCTTTGATCCGCTGCTGGTCAAGCGCCTGCGTCGGCTCCGGGCCGGCCGGCAGCGCAGTCGCTCTGCCCGGCGCCTGGGCATCGATCTCTGACGGTGCGTTCCGTGGACCATCGCAGAACACCGAGTGCCAACGCGTACGTTCCATCCAGCTGGTTCATCGTGCTCACGATCGTCGCCGTGCTCGCCGCGGTCGGGGGACTGGGTTGGCTGCTCATCGACACCGACGACGGCTCCAAGGACACCGCCACGCCTCCGAGCGCGTCGGCCACGACGCCAGCCCCCGAGCCGACTGAGACGACCGAGCCCACGCCGACTGAGACTGAGACTGAACCTGAGCCGACGGTCGCCCGTGACACGCCGGTCTCGGTTCTCAACAACACCACCACTGCTGGCGCTGCAACCGCGTTTGCGACCAAGGTCGAAGATGCCGGGTGGACGATCGGCGGAGTCGGCAACTGGCAGGGATCGATCGGCCAGAACACCGTCTACTACCCCGAAGGTCTCCAGGACCAGGCTGAGCAGCTCGCCGAGGACGTCGGCATCGATCGCGTCATGCCGCGCGTCGATCCCATGCGTACCGACCGCCTGACGATCATCTTGTCCGGCCCGCAATGATGGGTTGATGATCCAAGTGCGCGAGGCCGTGATCCATGATCCGGCCGGCACGCTCCTTGCCCTCGACTTCGATGGGACGTTGGCACACATCGTCGACGACCCGACGCAGGCGTACGCGCACGAGCGTTCCGTCGCGGCTCTCGGGCGACTCGGCAGGGTGCTGGGGCAGGTCGCGATCATCACCGGCCGACCGGTTGATCAGGCCCTTGAGCTGGGTGGTTTCGACGGGCTCGTCGGGCTCGAGCGGCTGATCATTCTCGGCCAGTACGGTGCCGAGCGATGGACGGCCGGCGATGGCGTACCCGCACCAATCGAGCGCCCCGAGGCGATTGGTCGGCTCCTTGAGCGGCTACCAGGTTGGCTCGCTGAGCGCGGCGGCGACAACGTTCGGCTGGAGGACAAAGGTCTCGCAGTGGCAATACACACCCGCGGACTGGCTCCTGACCTGCTTGCCACGCTCGCCGGGCCGCTGTCCGAGCTCGCCGCCGACCTGGGTCTCACCGTCGAGCCGGGGCGACAGGTCATCGAGCTGCGACTGCCGGGCGTCGACAAGGGGAGTGCGCTGAAGAGCCTGGTCGACGAGATGAATGCGCGTCACGTGATCTTCGCCGGAGACGACCTCGGAGACGTGCCTGCATTCGATGCAGTGGATGAGCTCCGGCGCTCGGGTCTGGACGGGCTGTTGATCTGCTCGGCGTCGCCGGAGCAGGATGCACTTGTGTCGCGCGCGGACATTGTGCTGAACGGACCTGACGAGATCGCCACCTGGCTCGAGGAGCTGGCAGATGAGTTCTGAGTTGTTGCCCCACACGTTCTGGACGCGAGTGCGGACAGTTCTCAACTGGATCAACCTGAGCACGCTGCTGGGCTTTGTCATCGCCAAGATCGGCGGCGCCATGATCACCAGGCGGGGTCGCGGCACGTACCTCGCGACCGGCTACCGCTTCAGCTTCCCGGTCGCCAGCGCCTTTACAGTCGGCAGCGTCATCGCCAGCAAGCACGACCTGGAGTACTTCACCGACCGTCCTGTGCTGCTCAAGCACGAGGACCGGCACTGCACTCAGTACGCGTTCGTGTTCGGCGTCGTCATGCTGCCGTTCTACTTCTTGTTTGTCGGCCTCTCGTATGTGATTGCCGGCGACCACTCGTCGTACAACCCCTTCGAACGACTCGCGAACCTGGCGGATGGCAACTATCCGCCGCCGACAACTCGCTTCTCCCGCAAGGGCTGAACCATCGCTTCAAGCCTCTTTTGAGACGGGGCGTCTCGGCATCCGGACCGAGTGGACACATCGTGAGACGCGCCCGTACGCTGAAGCCACTCATCAAGAGGGGTACAGGGACACGGCCCGACGACACCCCAGCAACCAGTCCAAGATGGACCAGGTGCTCAATCCG
>JAKFCR010000337.1:0-15004 GCA_036676545.1 Aeromicrobium sp.
CCACCGCCACCCAAGGTCACGCGTACGTAGGCCTGAGCACCACAACGGTCGCAGCGGTCAAGCGAGCTCAGCATGGGGGCTGTCAGTGTGTTCACGGTGACCTTCTCTCTGAGCCTTGGGCTTTCTGGTCTTGTCAACATCCAATCACGAAGCGGTATTCCTCGTGGTCGTTGGTGACCTATGCCATACATACTCCTTGGCGGGTCCAAATGGACGCAGGCGCGCTGTCAGCAGCGTGTCACGGGCGTGTCGCAAGGTCGCGATCGTTAGTCTTGAACAAGACCACGAGCCCGAAAGGCACCCGATCATCGACAGTACCTACGACGCCCGAAATCTCCTCGTCCTCGAGGGTTTGGAGGCCGTACGCAAGCGCCCCGGCATGTATGTCGGCTCGACCGACACCCGCGGGCTCATGCACTGCCTCTGGGAGATCATCGACAACTCGGTCGACGAGGCACTGTCGGGATTCGGCTCGCACATCCGGGTGGCTCTCAACGATGACGGCTCGGTCGAGGTGCAGGACGACGGCCGTGGTGTTCCGGTGGACATCGAGAAGAAGACCGGACTCACCGGAGTCGAGGTCGTCTACACAAAGCTTCACGCCGGCGGCAAGTTCGGCGGCGGCTCCTACGTCGCCACGGGCGGTCTGCATGGTGTCGGCGCATCTGTCGTCAACGCGCTGTCCTCGCGGCTCGATGTCGAGGTCGACAAGGGCGGCGCGACGTGGGCGATGTCGTTCCGGCGAGGCGAGCCGGGCGTGTTCGCCGGCGACACTCCCGACTCCGAATTCACTCCGACCAACGAGCTACGCAAGATCGGCAAGGTCGCCAAGACGAAGACCGGCACCCGGGTCCGCTACTGGGCTGATCCGCAGATCTTCATCAAGGGTGCCAAGTTCGCGTACGAGGAGCTCGTCGCTCGCGCCCGCCAGACGTCGTTCCTGGTCCCGGGACTCGAGATTGTCATCACCGACACCCGTGGCGACGAGCCGCACGAGGAGAAGTTCCGCCACGACGGCGGCATCGCGGAGTTCTGCGAGTTCCTGGCACCGGACGAAGCCGTGACCGATGTGCTCCGGCTGCAGGGCGAGGACGTCTTCACCGAGACTGTGCCGCTGCTCGACGACAAGGGGCACATGACACCGCAGGACATCGAGCGCACGCTTGGCGTCGACATCGCGGTCCGCTGGGGCAACGAGTACGGCACCGAGGTGCAGTCGTTCGTCAACATCATCGCGACGCCCAAGGGCGGCACTCACCTCAATGGATTTGAGCGCGGCCTCACCAAGACGTTCAACGACGTCCTCAAGACCACGCGCCTGCTCAAGGCAGGCGACCCCGACATCATGAAGGACGATGTCCTGGAGGGCATGACCGCGGTCGTGACCGTACGTCTCGCCGAGCCACAGTTCGAAGGTCAGACCAAGGAGGTGCTGGGCACCCCGGCGGTCACCAAGATCGTCAACCAGGTCGTCTCACGTGAGCTCAAGCGTTTCCTGACGTCCAACAAGACGGCCGAGAAGGCGAAGTCCCGGCTCGTCATGCAGAAGGTCGTCGACGCGTCGAGGACTCGTCTGGCTGCCCGTCAGCAGCGCGACACCCAGCGCCGCAAGAACGCGCTCGAGTCGAGCGCGCTCCCAGCCAAGCTGGCCGACTGCCGCAGCAACGACGTCGAGCGCTCTGAGCTGTTCATCGTCGAGGGTGACTCCGCACTCGGAACCGCCAAGTCGGCGCGCGACTCGGAGTTCCAAGCCCTGCTGCCGATCCGCGGCAAGATCCTCAACGTCCAGAAGGCCAGCATCGGTGACATGCTCAAGAACGTCGAGTGCTCGTCGATCATCCAGGTTGTGGGTGCTGGCAGCGGACGTACGTTCGACCTCGACTCGGCACGCTACGGCCGCATCATCTTCATGGCCGACGCAGACTCCGATGGTGCACACATTCGTTGTCTGTTGGCGACGCTGTTCTTCCGCTACATGCGCGAGCTGGTCGATGCCGGGCGTGTCTACACCGCTGTGCCGCCGCTGCACCGCATCGAGCTGGTCAATCCCAAGAAGGGCCAGGAGAAGTACGTCTACACCTACTCCGACCCTGAGCTCGTCCGCAAGCTCGCCGAGCTGCAGCGCAAGGGCGTCAAGTGGAAGGACCCGGTCCAGCGCTACAAGGGTCTGGGCGAGATGGACGCTGGTCAGCTGGCCGAGACCACGATGGATCCGCGCCACCGCACGCTGCGACGCCTGACGGTCGACGACGGCATCGAGGCCGAGGCAGTCTTCGAGCTCCTGATGGGCAATGACGTGCCGCCGCGCAAGGAGTTCATCGTGCAGGGCGCCTACGAGATCGACGCCGACCGTATCGACGCCTAGTCACCTACTCGGGTGAGTTCTCCGCGTCGCCGCCGACGACGTACGGCGTGCTGACGCCCTCGTACATCAGGTGTGCGACGAGACCATCCGCGGCGTGGGTCAGGTTGTGGCAGTGATCCATCCAGATGCCTGGGTTGTCGGCGAGGAACGCGATGTCATAGCTCTCGCCGGCCTCGACGTCGAGCGAGTCGGTCCACCAAGGGCTGCCGGTCGACGACGTGCCGTCGCGGCTGAGCACCAGCGCGTGATGGCCGTGCAGGTGCATCGGATGGACTTCGCCCGAATGGTTCTCGATGTGCATCACGACGACATCGCCCTCGCTCACCATGAACATCGGCACCTCGGGGAACAGATGGCCATTGATAGACCACCACAGGCCCGGCACGCCGTCGACGAATCCTGGCTTGCGGTCGACCGAATAGGTGAACTCGCGGTCCGGCTTTGACGCGTCGAGCCCTGTCGAGGTCGGCGTGCCGTACGTCAGCAGGTCGACCTGGCTGGTGGGCGGTGGCGGACGCGTGGTGGGTGGCGTGCCCTCCGGTCCGATCAGGAGAGCGGTCGCCCCACCGATCTGGACGCGCGCGGGCGACGTTACGACGAGGTCGATACGCCCGCCCGCCGTCACGGTGACGTCCTTGCCGTCGATCGGGGTCGGCTGGTTGACCTCGGTCCCGTCGATTGCCGTGATTCGGTAGTCGGTGTCCGACCACACGCGCATCGGTCCGTTGTCGGTGTTGATCGCGCGCACGCGTACCGTCTCGCCCTCGGCAGCGACGACGGGCACATCGCCGCGGACGCCGTTGAGCGTACGAGCGCCTCGGTACGTGTGCGCGACGGCCGCGACGTCGTGATCCTGCTCGATCCCGTCAACTGGCAGCACAATGAGTGGTCCGAACATGCCTCTGGTCACTTGGACGTGTGAGACCTGGTGCGAGTGATACCAATAGCTCCCGACACGGTCGACGACGAAGCGGTACGTGTGGCTCTTGCCAGTAGGAATGGCGTCCTGCGTCACGCCGGCGACGCCGTCCTCGGCATTGGGTACGTCGACGCCGTGCCAGTGAAGCGCGATCCCATCGGGCACGTTGGCATTGGTGGCGCGCACCTCGACGAGTTGGCCGACCCGCGCAGTGATCGTGGGGCCGGGCGAGCGCCCGTTCAGGGTGTAGCCATCGACGGTCTCGCCCGACGCGAGCTTGATCTTGCCGCGCCGCGCAGTCAGGTCGACCACGACGTCAGCGACTCGGTCGGGATCTTCGACGAGACTCTCGACGCTGGTCGTGGATCCGCCATGATGACCGTCGTGCTGCGTCGGCGCCCCGCCCGTGTCGATGTACCCCATGTCCATCACGGAGTACGTCGACGGGACCAGACTGGCGTGCCAGAACCAGGCGAGTGGTGCCAGGACGACGAAGGTGGCGAGAAATCCGATCAGCAGCGAGCGACGTTTCACGCTCTAGGGCTTGTTCGCCGACGCGCCCACCAGGTCGGGTTTGGCTTCCTTGGCGAGCTTGGCGGCCATCAACGCGGCAGCGAACAGGACGAACGCATTGAGTCCGTGCACCAAGCCGAGGTAGGGCGAGTCGCCGGACAGCAGGCCCACAGCCACCTGGACGGCGATCGACACGGCAATGATGGCGGCCCACTTGACGGCACCTTCCATCCCGACGAAGAACGAGACCACGAGCAGGATGATGCCGAGCAGCGGGATCAGATAGGTCCCGTTCATGACGTGGATGAAGTGGCCGATGGAGCCCGTCCACGTCGGAGGGTCCTCCTCCCACGACTCGATGACTGACTTGTCGAGCGTGGCGCCGTCATCGATCCACTTGAAGAGTCCGGCGATGGCGAACACCATGGCCATCGCCTGGATCACCACATCGATCGCGATGATGTCGGCGACGATTCGATATGTCTTGCGCATGTCGACCCCTTTGGTGCGGTCCCTCCACCTACATGATGGACCCACAGGGCGCATTTGTACCGGATTTGCAGGCGTTCAGTCGACGGGTTGGAGCAGACCGGTCTCGACGTCGTACAGGAATCCACCCACGAGCACGTCCTCGCTGATCAGCGGGTGACTCCGAACCCGCTGCACGTCGGCGCGGATGGTTGCCATCTGATCAACGATCGCACCGAGCGTCATCCACGACGCATCCTCGCCAGCCGCCTGGCCGAGCTTGTCCTTGAGCTCGTCCTCCGTCGACTTGGCCATGGCGCAACTGGTGTGCTCGACGACGAGAACGCGGTTGACCTGCAACAGGTTGACGCCAAGTACGAGGGCGACCAGGGCTTGGTCCGTGACACGGCCACCGGGGTTGCGCAGGATCTTCGCGTCACCTGGCTCCAGACCAATCATCCGAAGCGGATCGATACGCGAGTCCATGCAGGTCACCATCGCGACTCCAGCGTGGGCGATGCCATCGAATCCGGACAGTCCGAAGGAGTCGGCGAACGTACGGTTTGCGGCAAGCAGGTCGTCAAAGTCACGCATGGTCGAAATCCTAGTCAGCGTCGACCGATTCACGACTGGTGGCATCGCGCATGAGAACACCTGACAACACGGCGGCAACAATGGCGCACACGGCGGCCCCAAGGAAGACCGTGTGGAGCTGGGTGATTCCGGCATCGCGGACGGCGTCCTTGTAGGCCTTGCAGGCCGTTGCCACTCCGTTGCAGAGGTCTTCAGCCGGGGCGATCTTGTCTGACGCCGCGTAGAACGCACGCAGGCCGATCGTGGTGAGGGCTGAGATGCCGAGGAGCATTCCGACCATGCGCGCCACGATCAGCAGTGCGGAGGTGACGCCGTGCACGGCGTCGGCGGTGTGCGCGAGCAGAGCCGCGTTGACCGGCGCGATCGCGAGACCGAAGCCGAGGCCGCCGAGAAATAGCGAGAGCATCTGTGTCTCGTGGTTCAGGGAGGTCGCGTCCCAGGTGGACATGTGCAGGAATGCCACAGCGCTGAGCACCATCGCGATCGGTGTGAGCACCCAGGCAGGCACCCGCCGAAGAAGCCACCCGCCAAGCACCGCACCCACGGGCAGGGCGACCAGGAAGCGTACGAGCACGAGCGCGGCATCCAGCTGCGAGTCGCGATGGACCGTCAGGCGGGCGAAGAACGGGATGTCGACGAGCGCCGCTATGAGTGCGGCGCCGACGAAGAACGACACGACGAGTGCGCCCCACGCCGGACGCAAGCTCAGGGCGCCTCGAGGGATGAGCGGACGCTCGGCGCGTTGCTGGCGGAGGTAGAAGCCGCCGAAGCCGGCTGCTGCGATCGGCAGCAGCCATGGAGCCTGGGACGAGATCGCGGCCTTCTCGGGCTCGGCAGAGGCAAACGTCAGGATGATCGCGCCCAACCCAACGGTGAGCAGCAGAGCGCCCCAGATGTCGGTTTCACGCGCGAGAGCACCCCAGCTGCGCCACCCGACGAGCGGGTTCCTGGCCGTCACCTGCCGCAACAGGAACAGCAGCAGTAGACCTCCCGTTGCCAGGGCAAGGGGAGTGAGCCAACGAGAGTCGCCCGTCACCGGCAAGAACGCGCGGCCGACGGTGACACCCTGCGTGAGCCGAGTGGGTTCGAGCATGACCAGACTCAGTCCGGTCAACGTCAGGGTCGCCAGCGCCATTCCGATGTAGTCGCGCCCACCAACACGTACGGCGCCGGGGCCTATGGGATCACGGTGTCTGAGCATGGCCGCGGCGAGCACCAGACCGACCGCGCAGTTGATCCAAAAGATGTCGCGCCAGTCGCCGAAGGCCAGCACAACCGCTCCGTAGAGCGGCCCGACGACGCTGCCGAGCTCCTGCACGGCGCCGACGATGCCGAGGGGGAGTCCGCGGCGCTTGGGTGGCCACATGTCTGCCACGAGGGCGAGCGTCGGCGGTATGAGTCCGCCACCTCCGATGCCCTGGATAAGGCGCCCGGTCACGATCGTCTCGAGGTTGTAGGCCGCGGCTGTGATCAGTGATCCGACGGCAAAGACGGCCAGCGATCCCAGCAGGACCGGGACTCGGCCGCGCAGGTCGGAGATGCGCCCGATCAGCGGGAGGACGGCGACATAGCCGAGCAGGAAGCCCGAAACGATGGGTGCTGCCCGCTGGAGCTCATCGAGCTCAAGACCCGTGCTGCTCATCATGTCGGGCAGGGCGAGCACAACAACGTACGTGTCGGCGGCGGCAAAGGCGATGGCGACGGCCGCGAGGCCGAGGAGGACCCGTGATGCGGGACGGGTCCCTTCGCCTGTCGTGCCTCCCGCTAACTTCATGGGCCGGGGCGAGAGGGGGCTTCGATCGTCACCGGTGTGTCGGACGTCGTGAGCTTGACCGTGTAGGTGACGTCTCCGGCATTGCCGTAAAACGGGCCGCTGAGCGTGGCGTCGCGGAGAACGTCATCGTCATCGAGCCGGTAGGTCACCTTGAAGGCTGCGCTGGTGTCGGCCGACGGGATGATCGTCTTGACCACACTGCCGGGCAGTGAGCCCTTGATCGTGGTGAGGACGTCCTCGCCGTCGCGTGACTTGCCGCCGTCCGAGAGCTTGGTCGTCTTGACCAGGATCTGGGTGATGCCGTTGGTCTTGTCGAAGAGCGCTGCCGGATCTGGCGCTTTCAGCGTTGCCGGGTCGATTGACAGGTAGACCGGAGCGAAGCTCGTCTTGGCGAGAACCTTGCCATCCACAGCGATGACGTCGGCGCCAAGGCTGGTGCCGCCGGTGACGACCGTGACCTTGCCCTTGAACGCCGGTGAGTGGTTGCCCTGACCCTTGGCCGACAGCAAGCCGCTCACACCCGAGGGGATCTTCTCTGTCGCCAGCGAGATGGTGATCGTCTCAGCGTCGTCGAGCGTCGCCTTGGCGGTCGCGAGGCGCGCTTCCAGCTTGGACGTGTCGGCGGGTGAGTCCTTCTTGTCGCCAGAGCAACCGCTCAGACCTATGACGGCAGCGATCAGGACGAGGGCTAGTGAGCGTGTACGCACAGTGTCAGTCTTGCACGGGGGTGTGTCGCTCGCCGTCGACTCCGAGGACGCCCGGAAGCGCCGCTGCGGAGGACGAAACGGCGAGGATCGGCTGTGCAGCGGCGACGCCTGAACCATCTCGACGATCCACGGGTTGAGGCAGATCGACGGGTGAACCACTCGTCGCACACGCCAACGGCACACCGTCTCCGACCCAGGCGAGCAAGAGCGTGTCCTCACCCTTGAGCAGGCGGTGGCACCGTACGCCTCCGGTCGCGCGTCCCTTGGCGGGATAGATCGAGAGCGGGCTGACCTTGACTGCACCGTTCTGCGTGCCCGGCAATGCCTCGCCGGATCCCGCGACGGTGACCACGTACGCGGACTCCATGTCAGCGATCGCGCCGAACGACACGGCGCGGGCGCCGGGAGAGAGCTTGATGCCGGCCACGCCGCCACCGGAGCGCCCCTGCGGTCGCACGACGGAAGCCGGGAAATGCAGCAGTTGGGCATCCGAGGTAACGAAGGCGAGCTCTTCGTCGCCGGTCGCAAGTGCCACCGCGCCCACCACGACGTCGCCGTCGGCGAGGGAGATGAGCTCCCACTGGTCGCGGCTGAGGTGGTCGGGCTTCACCCGCTTGACCGTGCCGTCGCGCGTACCGAGCGCGATGCCGGGGTTGTTGTCATCGAGGGTCATCAGCGCCAACGGCGTGCCTTCGACGTCGGCGATCTCCCGAAGAGGCACGCCACCCTGGAGGTTGGGGGAATGGGCTGTGGGAGGAAGCGCTGGCAGGTCGAGCACGTTGAGGCGGCGCACCTGGCCCGACGACGACACGATGCCGATTTCGCCGCGGGCAGTCGTACGTACGGCCGAGATGATCGTGTCGTGCTTGACCCTGCGGTCGACCTCGCCGAGTGGGTTGTCGTCAGACGTACGCGCCATCAGGCCGGTGGCCGACAGCAGCGCCCAGCACGGGTCGTCCGTGACCTCGAGCGGTGCAGCGGCGGTCGCAGTCTGGCCGGACGACTCCAGAAGCACAGTGCGTCGAGGGGTGCCGAACTGTTGCGCCATCTCGTTGAGCTCATCGCCCACGACCTTCCGGAGCAGCTGTTCGTCCCCGAGGATCGCGTCGAGCTCCTCGATGATCTTGCGCAGCTCCTCAGCCTCGCGCTCGATCTCGATCGAGGACAGCCGGGTCAGGCTGCCCAGGGTGCGGTCGAGGATGTATTCGGCCTGGATCTCGCTGAGGTCGAAGACCGAGATGAGTCGCTCGCGTGCATCGGCTCTGGTGTCGCTGGAGCGGATGAGCTGGATGACCTCGTCGATGTCGACCAGGGCGATGAGGAGGCCCTCGAGAAGGTGCAAACGGTCGGCCGCCTTGGTCCGGCGAAACTCGGTGCGCCGACGTACGACCTCGAAACGATGGCCGAGGTAGACCTCGAGCATCTCCTTTAGGCCGAGCGTGCGTGGCTGCCCGTCGACGAGCGCGACGGCGTTGATGCCGAACGAGCTCTCCATGGGCGTCGAACGGTAGAGCTGCTCGAGAATCGTTTCGGGGATGAACCCGTTCTTGACCTCGATGACCAGGTGGAGACCTTTGTGGCGGTCGGTGAGGTTCTTGATGTCCGAGATGCCTTGGAGCTTCTTGGCCTGGACGAGCTTCTTGATCGCCTCGATGACCTTCTCGGGGCCGACGTTGTAGGGCAGCTCGGTGATGACGATGCCCTTGCGGCGGGCTGTCACCGACTCGATGCGGGCCGAGGCGCGCATACGGAACGAGCCGTTGCCGGCCGCGTAGGCGTCTCGGATGCCTTCGAGCCCAACGATCTTGCCGCCGGTCGGGAGGTCGGGCCCCGGGATGAACCTCATGATGTCGTCGAGTGAGGCGCCGGGGTGCTTGATCAGGTGGCGC
The DNA here is from genome assembly GCA_036676545.1 of Aeromicrobium sp. Classification (GTDB taxonomy): domain Bacteria; phylum Actinomycetota; class Actinomycetes; order Propionibacteriales; family Nocardioidaceae; genus Aeromicrobium. Next base: position 9,230 of record JAKFCR010000337.1, read on the forward strand.
AGGGCCTGCACGACTTCGATCAGGTTGTGCGGGGCGATGTTGGTCGCCATGCCCACGGCAATGCCGCTCGCACCGTTGACCAGCAGGTTGGGCAATGCAGCAGGGAGAACCGACGGCTCGGTCTCGCGCCCGTCGTAGTTGGGCTTGAAGTCAACCGTGTTCTCGTTGATCGACGCCGTCATCGCCTCGGCGGCGGCGTGCATGCGGACCTCGGTGTAGCGCATGGCCGCCGGCGGATCGTCAGGCGAACCGAAGTTGCCGTGTCCATCGGCGAGCGGGAGGCGTAGCGACCAGTGCTGGATCAGGCGTACGAGTGCGTCGTAGATCGCGCCGTCGCCGTGCGGGTGCAGCCGACCCATGACCTCACCCACGACGCGGGCGCTCTTTACGTGCCCTCGATCAGAGCGGAGGCCGAGGTCATCCATCGTGTAGAGGATGCGGCGCTGCACAGGCTTGAGCCCGTCGCGGGCATCAGGCAGCGCTCGCGAGTAGATGACCGAGTATGCGTACTCGAGGAAGCTCGAGCGCATCTCGTCACCGACATCGGTGTCGACGATGTGTTCTTCGAAGTCCTCTTCAGGCGCCTGCTTGCTGCTCCGGGCCATGCATCCTCTTCTGTGTCACGATTCTGAACCGTCATTTTCCCTCGCGGGGACGTACGTACTCTCGTCGCCACGCCGGACACCCACCCGATAGGTTGTCTTCGTGACCACTGAGGTGCACCCCGTCGCCCATTGGGAGGCCGATGTCCTCCTGAAGGACGGTCGGGTTGCCCAGCTTCGCCCCATCCTGCAGAGCGACGCCGAGCGTTTCGTTGAGTTCTACTCCAGAGTCTCCGAACAGTCCAAGTACTTCCGCTTCTTCTCGTCATATCCGACCCTGTCCGAGAAGGACATCAAACGGTTCACGACAGTCGATCACGACCGTCGCGTTGCCTTCGTGGTGACACTGCACAACGAGATCATCGGGGTTGGCCGTTACGACGCTGACGGCGATGAAGCCGAGGTCGCGTTCCTCGTAGAGGATGCGCACCAGGGCCGAGGCGTGGGCCAGCTGTTGCTGGAGCACCTGGCGCAGGCGGGACGCGAGCGCGGCATCCAGCGCTTCACCGCCGACGTCTTGCCGTCCAACACCCGGATGCAACAGATCTTCCGCGAAATGGGCTACTTGATCGATGGTTCGGTCGACGAGGGCGTTCAACGCTTTGCCTTCCAGATCGAGGCGACTGACTCCGCGATGGGCGTGATGCGAGCTCGCGAGCAGCGGGCTGAAGCCGCGTCGATCGAGCGCATCTTCCGGGCACGCAGCATCGCGGTGATCGGAGCCAGCCGTCGTACGGACTCAATCGGCCAGGCAATGGTGCGCAACCTCGTGCTCGGCGACTTCAGCGGAGCCGTCTACGCCGTCAACTCGCAGGCCGAAGCCGTGTCGGGTCTGCCGGCATACAAGACCGTCCAGGACATTCCGGACGAGGTCGACATCGCGATCGTGGCTGTCCCCGCCGAATCGGTGAAGGACGTCGTGCTCGACTGTGCCGCCAAGGGCGTGCACGGATTGATCGTGATCTCGGCCGGATTCGCCGAAGAGGGCGCCGAGGGCCGCAAGCGCCAACGCGAACTGCTTGGTCTCAGTCGTAGCTATGGATTGCGACTCGTCGGACCCAACTGCCTCGGCATCATCAACACCGCGCCTGACCTGCAGCTCAACGCTTCGTTGTCGCCCCGAATGCCTCCCCAAGGCCGTGTCGGCTTCTTCTGCCAGTCCGGTGCACTCGGTACGGCGATTCTCGAGTCGGTGTCTGAGCGCGGCCTCGGTCTGTCGACGTTCGTGTCGGCCGGCAACCGTGCAGACGTCTCGGGCAACGACCTCCTCCAGTATTGGCAGGAGGATGACGCAACTGAAGTCATCCTGCTCTACCTGGAGTCGATCGGTAACCCGCGCAAGTTCTCGCGCATCGCTCGACGCGTGTCGCGAACCAAGCCGATCGTGGCCGTGAAGTCGGGTCGTTCGACCCAGGGCGTTCCCGCCGGCCACGCCGTCAAACGCAGCGCGGCTCCGCAGGCAGCTGTGGACGCGATGTTCCGTCAGGCAGGCGTCATTCAGGTCAACAGCCTCGATGAGATGTTCGACGTCGCTCAGCTGCTCGCCCACCAGCCACTGCCGCGAGGCAATCGCATCTCCATCGTCGGCAACTCCGACGCAGTCGCGCTGATCGTCGCGGACTCCGCTGCGTCGTCAGGACTCCAGGTCGTCGAGGCGGTGTCGCTCGGAGCGGATGCCAACTCCGATGACTTCGAAGCGGCGATCGAGTCAGAACTCGCCAACGACAACGTCGACGCGCTGGTCGCGATCTACATCCCACCGCTCAACACCACCGGCGAAGACGTCGCCAACGTGCTCGCAGCGGTGGGGGAGCAGTCGGACAAGCCGATCGTCTCGACATTCCTCGGCAGCCAGGGTGTCCCCGTTCTGCTGCGCGTGCCCGACCTCCTCGGCGGTTCGGCGGGCCGAGGGTCCGTGCCGTCGTACTCCGCGCCTGAAGCCGCCGTACGAGCGCTGGCTCGCGTGGTCAACTACGCCGAATGGGTGGCTCGCGACCATGGAGAGTTCCACATCGCGCTGGACCATCGCACAGGCGACGCTCGGGCTCTCGTACGGCAAGTGCTCGCGGCAGCACCCAAGGGAGCTGTGCTCTCCACAGATCAGGTGCACGCGCTGCTCGCTTGTTACGGGATCGACCTGTGGACCTGGGTCAACGTTCACACCAAGGAGGAAGCCATCGCCGCGGGGGAGTCGTTCGGTTGGGATGTCGTCCTCAAGGGAGGCAGCGAGCACCTGCGCACCCGCCCCGATCTCGCCCACGTGTGGCGCGACATCCACAGCGCGGACGACATGGCCGCCGCCTGGGACCACATCCGAGACTGGACCGGCATCCGCAAGGACACCAAGTTCTTCGTGCAGAAGGCGGCACCGGACGGGATCCACGTCAGCTTCAGCGTCGCCGAGGACCCGTTGTTCGGCCCGCTGGTCTCCTTCGGTCTCGCCGGAGCGCCGAGCGAGCTGCTCGGCGACCGTTCGTACGGCATCCCTCCGCTGACCGATCTCGATGCCGAGAACATGATCCGCAACCTGCGTTCTGCGCCGCTGCTCTATGGCTACCGGGGCTCCGAGCCCGTCGACGTCGACGCGCTGCAGGACATCGTCGTACGACTCGCAGCGATGAAGGACGATCTCCCTGAGATCGCTGAGCTCGACCTCGAGCCCGTACTCGTGCACGGCAAGGGACTCACCGCGCTGAGCGCCCGCGCCAAGGTCGTTCCGTCGGCTGATCGGCGAGGCGAGTGGTATGTGCGACGCCTCAGCCAGCCTGTGGCCACTGGCGATACGCTGGCGTGATGACCATCGACCACACCGACGAGCTCGCGAGCGAGGTCTCCCGCAGCGGCTACTACCCGGAGATCGTCGCCGAGGGCCTCAGCGATGCGCTGGCCGGCGAGAGCGTGATGGCGTACGTGCTCCACCACGAACCGACGTTCGATCGTGACGAGATCCGCCGCCACATGACGGTGCTTGCTCTCACGCCGACGCGTCTGGTCCTGGTGCACACCGACGAGCATCCTGGCGATGACCTGCTGCCAAAGCCCTACACGTCGACGACGTCCGAAGCTGTGTCGGTTTCGCAGGTGCGCTCAGTCGTCGTCACCCGGATGGTGACCTCAACGTCCAAGCAGCTCGAAGAGGCCGTGCTGACGATCGGATGGGGCGTGATGTCTCGCGTCGACCTCACGCCTGCGCAGTGCCCTGATCCGGAATGCGATGCCGACCACGGCTACACCGGCAGCGTGACCGGCGACGACTTCTCCCTGCGCGTCAGCGCCGTGGCCGATGGCGGAGCGGCCGTCGAGCGACTGCTCAGCTTCGCGCGCACGTTGTCCGCTGCGACCAGCGCCGGAGCACCAGCCGGGCACACCGGATGACACAGGCCGGTCTGGCACTGCCAGGACTGGCTGGTCGCCGCACGATCGACCAGATCATGCCGTCCGTCGCGGCAGCACTCGGCAGTCGTGGGTTCGCCAACACTCTCGAGCTTCCGGAAGCTCCTCGCTACGTCGTCCTTCTGGTCGACGGGCTGGGTCAGACCCTGCTCGAGGCGCACGCGACTGAAGCGCCGTTCCTCGCATCGCTCCAGGGCGTCAGCGACGTCGTATGCGGGGTGCCGTCGACGACAGCGACCAGCCTGACGTCGTTGGGCACAGGTGTGTCGGCCGGGAGCCATGGCATGGTCGGCTACACATCCCGTGACCCTGAGACCGGACTTCGACTCAATGCGCTGAGGTGGGATCTGCCGATCGATCCCGTCGTCTGGCAGCCACGGCCGACGGTCCTCGAGCTGCTTCAGGCCGATGGCATCGCCGCATCATCGGTCAACGACGCGAAGTTCGTCGACACGGGCCTGACGCTGTGCAGCCAGCGCGGCGTACCGTTCCACGGCGTCAACTCGGTGTGGGAGCGTCTCGATGTCATCGTAGAGGTCATCGAGGCGGCACCTCGTTCGGTGACGTACGCGTACGAGTCTCGCCTCGACCACACGGGCCACGCTTACGGATGTGGCTCGGAGAAGTGGCGAGAGATGCTCACTACGGTCGACCAGGAGATCGCCGACCTACGTGCCGAGCTCCCTGAGGATTGCGTCCTGATCGTCACCGCCGACCACGGGATGATCGACCTGCCGATGGAGAACCGCTTCGACGTCAGCCAGCATCCGGCTTTGCTCAACGACGTCACGATGCTGGCCGGCGAGGCCAGGTTCCGCCACCTCTACACGCGCAACGGTTCCGCGAACGACGTCGCTGCGCGGTGGGCTGAGAAGCTGGGCGATCGCGCGGTCGTACGTACGCAGGACGGCATCGAGGACTGGTTCGGTCCGATCTCACCAGATGTCCGCGGACGCATCGGCGATGTCGTGGTTGCAGCTCTCGGCAACTTTGCCGTGTTCTCGACTGCCGACTTCGCGATCGAGATGAAGATGACTGGATTCCACGGCTCGATCACCGAGCCCGAGCTACGCATACCTGTGCTGGTTGCACGGTGACGCTGACAGGATGGATCTGTGGCTGATCTGAACTTCTACACCGGGACCATGGACTGCGGAAAGTCCACGCTCGCACTGCAGGTCGACCACAACCACCGAGCGCGCGGACGCGTCGGTCTGGTGTTCACGTCCCACGACCGGGCTGGCAAGTCGACGCTGTCGAGCCGGCTCGGCTTGTCCGTCGACGCGATCGAGGTCGGCGATGAGTTCCACTTCTGGCACTACACGGTCGATCAGCTGACGCAAGGCGGCCGGATCGACTACTTCGTGTGTGACGAGGCGCAGTTCTACACCACCGACCAGATCGACCAACTCGCCAAGATCGTCGACGAGCTGTCGATCGACGTGTTCGCGTTCGGGATCCTGACCGACTTCCGTACGCAGCTGTTCTCCGGCTCAGCTCGTTTGATCGAGCTCGCAGACCGCGTACATACGTTGCAGGTCGAGGCGCTGTGCTGGTGCGGCGAGAGAGCCACTCACAACGCGCGCACCGAGGACGGCGTGATGGTCATCGAAGGTGAGGTCATCGTCGTTGGCGATGTCGACCACGACCTCACGCCGGACAGCGATGTGGTGGAGAAGGTCGTTGGCTACGAAGTCCTGTGCCGACGTCACCACCGGCGCCGTATGACCGCCGCCACGGCCAATGCCGCAGCGATGTCACCCGACGTCCTGCCGTTCTA
>JAKFCR010000338.1:0-1846 GCA_036676545.1 Aeromicrobium sp.
GGCCTAGTGCGCTCGCTTGGAAAGCGGGTTGAGTGAAAGCTCTCAGGGGTTCGAATCCCCTATCCTCCGCCGCCAATAGAAACTGCCCGTCACGCTCTTTGTGACGGGCAGTTTCTATTGGCCTCCGGAGCCTCGGGATTCGAACCCCTCACTGTTCGGATCCCCCTATCCCCGTTGTAAGGCGACAAGCTGAAACGACTCGACGAATAGCGAACTTGGCTGGTCAAGTCGAAGCTCGACTCATGAGGGGCGAAGCCTCCGCCTGGCGAGGTAACTCCAGACAGAGGGTTCAAGCACCCGCCTTGATCGATGCGAAGAATTCAGTGATCTCAGGACTCATCTCGGCGAACTCGATATAGGGCACCCCATCGTCAGCTCCAGCGAAGTAGGCGAACCGCATCATGCCGGCCATGGATCCCGCCTGGACGACTGGAGAACCCGCAAGAGTCAGACGTTCGATGGTCTGATCGAAGTCATCTGGAATGAAGCAGACGTGGTGAAATCCCGGACCCGAACTGGCCAAGAACTCTGTGTAGATCGATTTGCCTGAGACCGGCTGAATGATCTCGAGCTGCAGGTCCGCGACATATCCGATCGAGATGTGCGCGACAAAATCAGCCGGCTTGCCGTGAAGCGTGCAGTCGGCTGGCCCGAAGTGAAGGTCCGCGATCCGCGTCCACGGACCCGCGCCCATGCTGGCCGTGAGGAAATCCTCGGTGCGCCCTATGTCGTCAGTTACCCACGCCAGTTGGGCAATCGGTCCATTGTCGATCGACATGTGAAGCTCCTTAGATTGGAGATGAGTACGGTCCTAGCCGAGCTCGCGGGTGCGGCCGTATGCCTCGGGTTCGTCGCGCATGATCACCGCACGCACCTGCACTCGATAGCGCCAGATCTGGAACAGGCCGATGCCCCAGAGGACGTACTGGAACGACATCGCCCAGCGGAATGCAGACGGTGTGTAGGCCGTGCTGCTGCCGGGCGTTCGCCAGTCGAGGATGATGCCGATCGCAATGACCAGTATGAGACTGGCGAAGAACCCGCCCTGGTTGATGATGCCGATCGCCGCACCCATGCGGTGCTCGGGATTGAACGAGCGACCGAAGTCGAATCCGATCATCGAGGCCGGACCGCCGACGCCCACCGCAACCATCAGGAGCACGAGCAACCAGAACGGTGCGTCGCCTCGCCAGGTCAGCACGATCGTCCACATCACGACGATCGCCGAGACGATCCCGAGCACGAGAGTTGATCGATGCCATGGGTGTCGCGTGATGAACCACGCCAGCACCGGGCCAGCCGCCATGACCGCGACCACGAGGATCGTCAGCAAGGCTCCGGCCTGTCCGGACGTCAGGTTCTCGCCACGTACGAAGAACGGATAACCCCAAAGCAGTCCGAGCGTCGTGGCGCTGAACTGCGTCGTGAAGTGGGTCCACAGGCCGAGGCGCGTGCCGGGGTGCTCCCACGACTCACCCAGGCTGCGTCGGATCGTGGTGAGCGACATCGCCGGACCGCTCGCGGATCGCTCCGCGGGTGAGTCGCGGATGAACACCAGGAGGGCAACCAGCAGGAAGAGGCCGATCGCCGCGGCAAGCAGGTACGCCTTGGTCCAGCCGAGCTCGCGCAGCGCCAAGGTCATTGGTACGGCCGCGATGATGGCGCCGAGCTGACCGAGCACGCCGGTCATCTGCGTGAACAACGGGATGCGGCGAGGCACGAACCAGGTGTTCACCAGGCGGAGGAGACACACGAAGATCATGGCGTCGCCGATGCCGACGATGACTCGTGCGATGAGGGCGATCGCGTACGTGTCGGCGACTGCGAACAACGTCTGCGCCGCTGT
>JAKFCR010000339.1:0-5173 GCA_036676545.1 Aeromicrobium sp.
ACGGTTCCGTCGGCCTCAAGCAGCGCGCGCGTGGATTCCGCGACCGCCTTGCGTACGGAGCCCGTGAGGCTCACCAAGTCGTCGACGATGGCATCTAGCTGTTCGTAATACTGATCTCGCATGCCTGTCACTTTAGGCAAACGGGATGAACGGACGGCGACCTACGGTGAACGCGCCGTGAACAGGGTCTGAAGGTCGTTTCGGTATCGGCCTGCGGAGACGAGAAGTTTGCGTCCGGCACCCTACGATCGAGATGTGGATACGAGCGCAGGACTTCTGATCGCTGGAGCGATCGGTGCTGTCCTTGGCTCCGCAGTCACGTACGTATGGCGATTCAGCGAACGACGTCAGAACACGGTGGTCGAGACAGTGCCCGTAGTCCCCGCAGGAGTAGAAGCGGTCCTCGCGATCCTGCCGTCCTCGACCGTACTGATCGACTCGTCCGACACCGTCGTACAGGCGTCTGCGCCGGCTCACGCGATGGGCATCGTGCACGAAGACCGTCTCCAGCCCGAAGAGCTGATGACCCTCGTACGCCAGGTGCGTCGAGATGGTCAGGTACGCCAGGCTGACATCTCCTTGCAGCCCAAGCGCGGGACCACCTCATACATTCACGCGCGGGTCGCTCCACTCGGTTCGCGGCTGATCCTGGTTCTCGCCGACGACCGCACTCGCGAGCAGCGCGTCGAGACCGTACGTCGCGACTTCGTCGCCAACGTCAGCCACGAGCTCAAGACGCCGATCGGTGCTCTCAACCTGCTCGCCGAGGCAGTTGCCGAGGCCAAGGACGACCCCGAGGCAGTTGTCCGGTTCTCCAGCCGCATGCATACCGAGAGCGAGCGACTCACCCGTCTGGTGCAGCAGATCATCGACCTCTCGCGGCTCCAGAACGACCTGCTGAGCGACGACGCCGCCACGATCAAGGTCGGCGAGCTCGTCTCCGAAGCGTGTGAGCACTCAGCCACGGACTCGGAGAAGAAGGACATCGAGATCGTCACGAATGTCGAGCCTGAGCTCTACATCCATGGCGATCGTGCGCAGCTGCACGCCGCCGTCAGCAACCTCGTGGAGAACGCTGTGACCTACAGCCCCGAGGGCTCACGGGTCACGGTGTCCGCAACGCACGAGGGCGAGAACGTACGACTGACTGTCGCCGACAACGGCATCGGCATCCCCAATGACGAGCTCGATCGCATCTTCGAGCGCTTCTACCGCGTCGACCCAGCTCGAGCGCGCGCCACCGGCGGCACCGGACTCGGTCTGTCGATCGTGAAGCACGTCGCCGCCAGCAACGGCGGAACCGTCGAGGTGTGGAGCGAGCCCGGCCTGGGCTCGTCGTTCACGCTCGTGATGCCGGCATACACGCAGGAACTTGATGAGGAGCAGCAGTGACGAAGGTATTGGTCGTTGAGGACGAGACGAGCTACAGCGAAGCGTTGTCATACGTGCTCCGCAAGGAGGGCTTCGAGGTGGCGATCGCCGAGACCGGTCCCGATGCGCTGACGGAGTTCGACCGCAACGGGGCAGACATCGTGCTGCTCGACCTCATGCTGCCGGGCCTCTCCGGTACGGAGGTCTGCCGCGCGATCCGCCTGACGTCTTCCGTGCCGATCATCATGGTCAGCGCCAAGGACACCGAGGTCGACAAGGTCGTGGGCCTCGAGCTGGGCGCGGATGACTACGTCACCAAGCCTTACTCGCCTCGCGAGCTCGTAGCCCGCATCCGTGCGGTCCTCCGTCGCGGCATCAACGATGACGTCGACGAGAACGCCTCGCTCGAGCTGGGCCGCGTACGCATGGATGTCGACCGCCACCTCGTGACGATCGACGGAGAGGTGACCCGGTTCCCGCTCAAGGAGTTCGAACTACTCGAGTACTTCCTGCGCAATCCCGGCCGCGTTCTCACTCGCGGTCAGCTGATCGACCGCGTATGGGGCGCCGACTACGTGGGCGACACCAAGACCCTCGACGTACACGTCAAGCGACTGCGCGCCAAGATCGAGCCCGACCCGACGAACCCCGCGACTCTGACAACAGTCCGCGGCTTGGGCTACAAATACGACGCTTAGCGGCCTTGGTTGGCTACTGCGGCGATGGCGGCTTCGGCGGCCGTGGGGTCGAGGTACGAGCCGCCCTTGACCGTGGGCTTGAGGTCGTCGTCGAGCTCGTAGACGAGCGGGATGCCGGTCGGGATGTTCAGGCCGACGACGGCTTCTTCACTGAGCCCGTCGAGGTGCTTGACGAGGGCGCGCAGCGAGTTGCCGTGGGCGGTGACGAGGACGACCTTGCCGACGAGCAGGTCGGGAACGATCGAGTCGTACCAGTACGGGAGCATCCGATCGAGGACCTGAGCCAGCGCCTCGGTACGAGGCAGCAGCTCATCGGGCAGGTCGGCATAACGCGCGTCTGATGCCTGGCTGAACTCGTTGTCGTCGGGCATCGGCGGCGGCGGGGTGTCGTACGAGCGACGCCACTCCATGAACTGGTCCTCGCCGTACTCCTCGAGCGTGGCTTTCTTGTCCTTGCCCTGCAGCGCGCCGTAGTGACGCTCGTTGAGCCGCCACGAACGACGTACGGGGATCCAGTGCCGGTCGATGCCGTTGAGCACGATCTCCGAAGTGCGAATCGCCCGACGCAGCAGCGACGTGTGTGAGACATCGGGGTTGAGCCCAGCCTCGGCTAGCAGCTCGGCGCCGCGAGCAGCCTCGGCGAGGCCCTGCTCGTTGAGGTCGACGTCGACCCAGCCCGTGAAGAGGTTCTTGGCGTTCCACTCGCTGTGTCCGTGTCGAAGCAGGATCAATGTGCTCATGCGATTGAGCCTAGCGATTCAGCCGACGCCGGATTCAGCGGCCTTCCACTCCTCGTAGATCCGGCTCAGTGCTTGTACGAAGTCGGTCTGCGAGTGCACACCTTCGAGCTTCCAGGTGCCCTCGACCACGACATACGGGAGCTGCTTGATGCCAAGACCCTTGCCGGTCTCGGTCTGCATGTGCACCTCGTCGGCGTACTCGGTGCTTGCCAACAGCGCCTCGGCCGTCTCGAGGTCGAGGCCGACAAGCGCCGCTCGGGTCGCGAGCACGAACGGGTCGCCGATATCGGCGCCCTCCAGGAAATGCGCTCGCCAGAGCTGGTGCGCCAGGTCGCGCTGCACCCCGGGGCCATCCTCGTCTGCCCAGGTGAGCAACCGCCACGCATCGAAGGAGTTGGCCTGGATCGCCTCGTCGAAGTTGAGGTCGATTCCGGTGATGCGGGCACCGGCGGTGACCTGCACGTTCACGAACTCCGCCTTGTCGAGACCCCCGAGCCGCTCGGCCATGGCATCCATGAGCGGCCGGCCAGTGCTGGGCTCATCAGGCTCGAGCTGAAAGGCGCGGAGCGTCAGCTCGATGGGCTCGCCGGTGAGAATCGACACCATCGCAGCGGCACGCTCGAAACGCGTCGAGCCAACGTACGACCACGGATCCGTGATGTCCGCAAAGACCTGAACCTTCACGTGGCAAACGCTACGCGACGAGTGGTCACGGCCTGAGGTGCTTGAAGGCGTCGAGGTTGCGAGTGGACTCGCCTCGCGACTCGCGCCACTCCCATTCCTTGCGGATCGACGAGGCGAAGCCGAGCTCGAGGATCGTGTTGAACGACTCGTCGGCATACGTCAGTACGGCTCCGAGTACGCGGTCGAGCTCCTCGACCGTGATGGCTGAGAGCGGAAGGCGACCGTCGAGGTAGATGTCGCCAGCTGAGTCGACGGCGAATGCGACGGCGTACATCTTGAGGTTGCGTTCGAGGAGCCAGCGATAGACGGCCTGGTGGTTCTCGTCCGGCTTGCGGCAGACGAACGCGTGGATGCCGAGCGCATGTCCCCCGATCTCCAGCCGACACGTGGTCTGCAGCTTGCGCTCGCCCGGCAAGGTGATCTCGAAGACGCCGGGGCTGTGTTCGGTGAACGCCAGGTCAGACGCCTTGAGCGTCTCGATGATCGTGGTCCGGGCGTCGGTCATGCGGGCGACTTCGCGTGGGCGGCGATCGCGTCCGCGTAGACCGCGAGGGTGCGCTCAGCGGTGACGTCCCAGCCAAACGATTCGGCATGGTGCACGGCCTTGTGACTCATGGCCTCACGGAGCTCAGCATCGACGAGCAAGGGATGCAACGCGGAGGCGTAGTCGGCGGGATCGTGACCGTCAACGAGAACGCCCGACACACCGTCCGAAACCGCTGTGGGCAGTCCGCCGACGCGCGCTGCGACGACTGGCGTGCCGCAGGCCTGGGCCTCGATCGCGACGAGTCCGAACGACTCGTTGTAGGACGGTACGCACACGACGCTGGCAGCGGCGTACCAATCAGCAAGCTCGGACTGGCTGACCGTGGGGATGAACCGGACGACATCGTCGAGGCCGAGGGACGTGCTCAGGTCGGAGAGCGCGGTCGGGTGCTCAAGGCCGGTGCCGGAGGCTCCGCCCACGACGGCGACGACGAGCCGGTCGCGCAGGCCGGGGTCGCGGTCCAGCATCACCGCGGCAGCGTTCAGTACGACATCGGGTGCCTTGAGCGGCTGGATCCTTCCGGCGAACAGGAGCAGCGCGGCGTCGGGCGGGATGTCGAGCATCTTCCGCGCGACGTCCTGGCGGCCAGCCTTGAACACCTCGAGGTCGACGCCGGGGTGCACAACAGCAACCCGGTTGGGATCAGCGTCATAGAGCTCGATCAGCTCGCGTCGTTCCTCCGACGTGTTGGCGATCAGCTGGTCGGCGAGGCGGACGATCTCCTCCTCGCCGTAGACGCGGCCGATCGGCTCAGGCGAATCACCTTCGGCGAGCTGCGCGTTCTTGACCTTCGCCATCGTGTGCATCGTGTGCACGAGGGGTACGCCCCATCGCTCGCGGGCGACGGTCCCGACCTGTCCTGACAGCCAGTAGTGCGAGTGCACAAGATCGAAGTGCCCCGGCTCCCGCTCGACCTCGGCACGCAGGACATCGCGTACGAAGGAGCAGAGCTGTGACGGAAGGTCGTTCTTCTCCAGGCCCTCGAACGGGCCGGCCGCAACATGGTGGACGCGGATGCCCGGCTCGGGATCGGCGACGGGCTCCTGGTGACGGGAGGTCGCTCGGGTGAAGATCTCCACCTCAACACCTCGGGATGCCAGCTGCCGCGAGAGCTCGAGCACGTACACGTTCAT
>JAKFCR010000340.1:0-5669 GCA_036676545.1 Aeromicrobium sp.
TCGACGACCGTCCGCCGTTCACCTCATGACACGACCCCGGTATGACCTCGAGCTGCTGCTCGACGTCGCCATCGAGGAGTTCACCAAGCGCGGCTACGACGGCACCAGCGTCGAGCACCTCTCGGCCGCGACCGGTCTGTCGAAGTCGTCGCTCTATCACCACGTCGAGGGCAAGGAGCACATCCTGCGCCTCGGCCTCGAGCGTGCGGTCACTCCACTGCTCGGCCTCCTCGACGAGCCGGAGGCACGCGAGGGCAAGGCGATCGACCGGCTGACGTACGTGTTGCGCAGGCAGATCGCGATCCTCGCCGATCAGCTCGCCGCGGTCACACTGCTGCTCCGCGTGCGCGGCAACACCGAAACCGAGCGCTGGGCGCTTGAGCAGCGACGTACGTTCGACGCGTTCGTGGCCGATCTCGTACGCGATGGCGTCGCCGAGGGCGACCTCCGCGGAGATCTCGATCCGGCTGTCGTCGCCCGACTGCTCTCGGGCACGGTCAACTCGCTCACCGAGTGGTACCGGCCCGGTCACGGCTCCCTCAGCGCCGACGCGCTCGCCGACACGATGCTTTCCTCGAGCCTCGCCGGTTTGCACGCTTGATCTGATCCTCCGGAAGGGTGATGATGGAAACCGAACGATCATTCGGTTTCTGGAGGACGTATGCACGACGAGCTCGGCGATCCTGAGTTCCTCGCACTGCTCGACAACGAGGGCCGCATCGAGCCGCGTGACGCAATGCCCGACGCATACCGCAAGACGCTGATCCGACAGATCGCCCAGCACGCGCACTCCGAGATCATCGGCATGCAGCCCGAGGGCAACTGGATCACCCGCGCGCCGAGCCTGCATCGCAAGGCGATCCTGCTGGCCAAGGTGCAGGACGAAGCCGGTCACGGCCTCTACCTGTATGCCGCCGCTGAAACCCTCGGCATCGACCGCTCCGAGCTCCTCGAAGCACTGCACGAAGGTCGGCAGAAGTACTCCTCGATCTTCAACTACCCCACCAAGAGCTGGGCCGACATTGGCGCGATCGGCTGGCTTGTCGACGGCGCGGCCATCGTCAACCAGGTACCACTGTGCCGCTGCTCGTATGGCCCCTACGCGCGCGCGATGATCCGGATCTGCAAGGAGGAGTCGTTCCACCAGCGCCAGGGCTTCGATCTGCTCCTGACGCTCAGCAACGGCACTCCCGCACAGCACGCGATGGCGCAGGACGCTGTCGACCGATGGTGGTGGCCGAGCCTGATGATGTTCGGCCCGCCCGACGCCGAGTCGCCCAACTCCGCGCGCTCCACTCGCTGGGGCATCAAGCGGTTCAGCAACGACGAGCTGCGTCAACGCTTCGTCGACATCGCCGTACCCCAGTCCGAGGCGCTCGGGCTCACGCTTCCCGACCCTGACCTGCGATGGAACGCCGAGACCGAGCACTGGGACTTCGGCGAGATCGACTTCTCCGAGCTGTACGACGTCATTGCCGGCAAGGGCTACTGCAATGACGAGCGCATGGAGCGCCGCACCACAGCGCACAACGACGGCGAATGGGTACGCGAGGCCGCCATGGCCTACGCCGCCAAGCAGAAGGAGAAGGCCGCATGACCGCCTTGCCCCTCTGGGAGGTCTTCGTCCGCCCCAAGCGCGGCGTCTCGCACGTGCACGCCGGCAGCCTGCACGCCTCCGACGCCGAGAGCGCCCTGCGCAATGCACGCGACGTCTACACCCGCCGCGGCGAAGGTGTGTCGATCTGGGTCGTCCCCGCCGCCGAAGTCACGGCGAGCAGCCCGGACGAGAAGGAAGCCTGGTTCGACCCCGCTGCCGACAAGATCTATCGCCACCCCACGTTCTACGACGTACCCGACGGGGTTGAGCACCTGTGATCCTCGACCTCGCCGATGACGCGCTGATCCTGTCCCACCGCTGCAGCGAGTGGCTGACCCGCGCACCCGAGATCGAGCTCGACATCGCCTTCGGCAACATTGGTCTCGACCTGCTCGGTCAGGCCCGCAGCCTGTACGCGCTCGTCGGCGACGAGGACCAGTTCGCCTATCAACGTGACACTCACGAGTGGCGCAATTGCACCCTCGTCGAGCTGCCCAACGGCGACTTCGCGTTCTCGATGATGCGGCTGCTGGCCTTCGCGTCGTACGAGTGCGCGCTGTTCAGCACCGACCCCGGCAGGGACGATCTCCGCGCGATCTACGCCAAGGCGATCAAAGAGGCGACCTACCACCTCGAGCACGCCGAAGCCTGGGTGCTGCGGCTCGGCGATGGCACCGACGTCTCGCACGCCCGAATGCAGGCAGCCGTCGACACCGTCTGGCCGCTCATCACCGAGCTCTGTTCCAGTGCACCCGAGGTCGAGGGCGTCGTACGTACGCAGCTCGCTGCGATCCTCACCGCCGCGACACTCACGGTGCCGACGACGACAGCCAGCACTCGGCGTCGTGAGCACACTCCACACCTGGCGCACCTGCTCAACGAGATGCAGGCTCTGGCCCGAGAGCACGAGGGCGCGACATGGTGACTCTCGCCGACGCCCGCACGCGGATCGAAGCCGTCGTCGATCCGGAGCTGCCGTTCGTGACCATCGCCGAGCTCGGAATCCTGCGCTACATCGAGGTCGACGGCGATCACGTCAACGTCACGATCACTCCGACCTACTCCGGCTGTCCGGCAATGTCGGCGATCGAGGAAGACATCCGCGCCGCGATGGACGGCGTCGACGTCACCATCGAGACAGTCCTCGCCCCCGCGTGGACCACGGACTGGATGACCACGGCTGGCAAGACCAAACTCCGCGCCGCTGGCATCGCCCCGCCCACACACCACACCGATTCGGTCCCGCTCGTCCTTTCCGTGCGTTGCCCGCAGTGCGGGTCGACGCGTACGAGCGAGATCTCACGCTTTGGATCAACCAGCTGTAAGGCGCTGTGGCGTTGCGATGACTGCCTCGAGCCGTTCGACTCGTTCAAGGTGCTCTGATGTTCCACGCTTTGCGCGTCGCCGCGATCGACGAGCTCACCGCCGACTCGGTCGCCATCACCCTCGACGTCCCGGCCGACCTCCAGGACGAGTTCGCCTTCGAGCCCGGCCAGCACGTGATCATCGGCCTTGATGCCAAAGAGAATGTGGCTAGCGAAAGGCGTACGTACTCGCTCTGCACCGCTCCTGGATCCGGCCGATGGCAGATCGGCGTCAAACGCCTCCCCGGCGGTGCGTTCTCCGAGACCCGCCTCGCCGCGCTGCAACCTGGCGACACGATCGACGTCATGGCGCCGGTCGGCTCGTTCGGCCCGCGCGCGCAAAGCCATCACGTTGGCCTCGTTGCCGCGGGCAGCGGCATCACTCCGATCCTTTCGATCGCCCGTGCGGCGCTTGCAGCAGGCAGTGCCGTCACACTCCTGTACGCCAGCCGAAACGAGCAGGCGGTGATGTTCCTCGACGATCTCGCCGACCTCAAGGACAGCTATCCCGACGCGTTCCACCTGATCCACGTCTTCAGTCGTCAGCAGACCGAGTCGGAGCTGCTCTCGGGACGGCTCGACGGCGATCGCCTCAAGCGCATTCTCGGCGAGCTCGTCGATCCGAAGACCGACTGGTACCTCTGCGGTCCGTTCGACATGGTCAGCGAGCTCTCATCGACGCTCGAAGCCGCCGGAGCGACCAGCGTGCACCGCGAGCTGTTCCACGTCGACAACGCTCCCCCGCCACCACGTCCGGCCGAGGCGTTCGTCGATGGCGGGCCTGCCGTCACGGCGACCCTCGATGGCCGCACCAGCGCATACACGCTCACGCCCGAAGACGACTCGGTTCTCGCGGGGCTGCTGCGCGTACGACCTGAGGCGCCCTTCGCCTGCCGCGGCGGCGTCTGCGGCACCTGCCGAGCCAAGGTTTTGGACGGCGCTGTCGAGATGCGCCACAACTACGCCCTCGAGCCCGACGAGCTCGAAGCCGGCTATGTGCTCACCTGCCAGAGCTGGCCCACAACCCCTGACGTGACGCTCGCGTACGAATAGCCCCGAGCATGCGAAAGGCCCGGCCGAAGCCGGGCCTTTCGTCAATGCTGAGAGGTCACGCCGCGGGCGGTGTGTCCTTCTTGAGGTCAGGCATCTTGTCGCCCGATGCCTTGAACAGCGTGAACGCGAAGAACGTCAACGCTGCAGATGCGATCCACAGCAGGTAGCCCGACCAACCGGGACCCACGTCGAAACCGGGAACATCTGCACCGCCCGGGAACAGCGCCCGCAGGATCAGGAGCAGCGTGCCAACGCCGGCTGCACCGAGTGCCGCGAGGTTCCACGGGACGCCATCCGGCAGAGAATCCGCCGCGAATGCCTTGATCGCGATGATCGCGGTGGCTGCAATCACGAGAAGGATTCCGAGAGTTGCGTAGCTGTTCCAAGCATTGGTCCCGCCGAGGTCGCCGATGGCACCCGCGCCGGGTCCGTTGTAGGACGCCGTTACGTAGCTGCCAAAGAACGACAGGATGATCGCCAGGCCGCCCGAGATGAGGGCGCCTTGCTCGTTCTTACCGAGAGACTTGAAGTCTGCCGCCATGGTGATTTTCTCCCAACGATGAAGTTCTGACGCTTCGAATCTAGTCCTCAAGAGCGCCTCCGGACAGTCATTTCACGCGCTATTTACGCGGCGCGTCGCTGATACCGCATGTTGGGACGCGCACAGAGTAAGACAGAATCTCGGGCATGGACGCAGATGTGATCGTAGTCGGGGCCGGCCTCGCCGGATTGGTTGCCGCCGCGGAGCTCGTCGAGGCGGGTCGGAAGGTAATCCTGGTCGACCAGGAGGGCGAGCAGGGCATCGGCGGTCAGGCGTTCTGGTCCTTCGGCGGACTGTTCTTCGTCGACTCGCCACAGCAGCGCCGTATGGGCATCAAGGACTCCGTCGAGCTCGCCATGCAGGACTGGATGGGCAGCGCCCAGTTCGACCGCGACGAGGACAAATGGCCGCGTCTGTGGGCGGAGGCATACGTCAACTTCGCTGCCGGTGAGAAGCGCTCGTGGCTCAAAGAACGCGGCCACAGCGTGTTCCCGGTCGTTGGCTGGGCCGAGCGAGGCGGCGCCCTCGCCGGCGGTCACGGCAACTCCGTCCCCCGCTTCCACATCACCTGGGGCACCGGACCCGGCATCGTCGAGCCGTTCGAGAAGATCGTGCGCGAGGGCCACGCCAAGGGACTCGTGCAGTTCGCGTTCCGTCACCAGGTCGACGAGCTGCTCACGAGCACCGGTGCAGTCACAGGAGTTCGGGGCCAGGTCCTCGAGCCGTCAGATGCCGAACGCGCAGCGCCCACATCTCGTACGTCTATCGGCGAGTTCACGATGTCTGCCCAGGCCGTGATCGTCACGTCGGGAGGCATCGGCGGCAACCACGAGCTCGTACGCAAGAACTGGCCTGACCGCCTCGGCACCCCGCCGACGCACATGATCTCCGGCGTACCCGCCCACGTCGACGGCCGCATGCTCGGCATCGCCGAACAGGCCGGCGCGAGTCACATCAACCGCGACCGGATGTGGCACTACGTCGAGGGCATCAAGAACTGGGACCCGATCTGGCCCATGCACGGCATCCGCATCCTGCCCGGCCCGTCGTCGATCTGGCTCGACGGTGCAGGTCAGCGCCTCCCAATCCCCGGACTGCCCGGCTTCGACACCCT
>JAKFCR010000341.1:0-6823 GCA_036676545.1 Aeromicrobium sp.
AACGAGGAACTTCGCGCCAAGGTAGCTGCCGCATCGACCGGCGAACCGACCGGTCTCATCCCCTCGATATCGCAGCCGGCTCCAGCCGTTCAGGCTGCTCCTGCCGTTCAGGAGACGTACTACACGCCGCCTGCCCCGGTGGAGCAAGCACCCGAGCCGACGCCGGCCCCCGTGGCCGCACCGGCTCCAGCAGCGCCGGTGCCCTCAATGGGCGATGCATCGTCCGCTGCGGCACGTCTCCTCGAGATTGCGTCGGCCAACGCCGATCAGCTCATGGAGGCCGCCAAGGACGAGGCTGACCGCATCGTCGGTGAGGCCCGCACCAAGGCTGAGCGTCTCACCAACGAGGCTCGTGGCAAGGCTGATCGTCTCGAGACCGATGCCCGCATCCGCGCGCAGAAGCTCGACGAGGAGACCAACGAGCGTCGTCAGCAGGCTGTTGCCACGATCGAGCGTGAGCGCTACGAGATGCAGCGCGAAGTCGAGCACCTTCGTGCTTACGAGCGCGAGTACCGTGCACGGCTCAAGAACTACTTCCAGAGCCAGCTCGATCAGATCTCGGCCAACGAAGCCGGCACCTCTGCCCCGGTCCAGGAGCCTGTCGACGCAGCACCGCGTCGCCTTCGCTCGCTGCTGGGTGATGACGAAGGCTTCTGAGCCCCGTCAGACAGACATAGAACGGCCCGCCTCCTTCGGGAGGCGGGCCGTTCTCTTTGTTCTAGACGACTGCGAGGTCGAAGCTGAGGCCAAGCTCGTCATCGGTGAACTTGGTGGCATCCGATGACTCCGTGATCGACGTAGCGAGCACTTCGTCCGCGATGAGCGCCTGGTGGGTCGTGATCGCCTCGGCCATCGGGCCTGTGGCGGTCCACGAAAGCGTGATGCGGTCGCTGATGTCAAAGCCGGAGGACTTGCGCGCCTCCTGGATGACACGGATCGCCTCACGAGCGAGCCCGGCACTGCGCAGCTCGTCGTCGAGCTCGAGGTCGAGCGCAACGGTCTCGCCCTGGTCATTGACGACGGACCAGCCTTCGCGCGGTCGCTCGGAGATGATCACGTCGTCGGGCCCGACCTCCACAGGCTTGCCGGCAACCAGAACGGTGGCCTTCGACGAGGCAGCGAGGTCAGCGGCCAGGGTTGCCGCGTCGGCTTCACCGATCGCGGCTGCGACCTGAGGCGTCTCCTTGCCGAACCGCTTGCCGAGGTTGCGGAAGTTGCCCTTGGCCGAGTGGTCGACGAGATCACCGGCCGCATCGGCAAGAGACTCCAGCGATCCGACGTTGAGCTCCTCGCACACCTGAGCACGGAGGTCCTCGCCGAGCTGCTCCCAGGCTGCCGAGGCGACCAGAGCGCGACGCAACGGCTGACGCGTGCGTACCTTCGCCTCCGCGCGAGCAGCGCGGCCGAGCTCGGTGACGCGTCGGGCCAGGTCGACGCGGGCGTTGAGCCCGTCAACGATCAGGCTCTCGTCAGCAACCGGCCAGGTGGCCAGGTGGACCGAGGAAGGAGCGTCAGGCGTCACCGGGACGATGACGTCCTGCCACACCCGCTCGGAGATGAACGGGGTCAGCGGGGCGAGCAGTCGCGTCAGGACGTCGAGCGTCTCGTGCAGCGTTGCGAACGCGGCAGCGTCGCCGCGCCAGAAGCGACGGCGTGAGCGGCGGACGTACCAGTTGGACATGTCGTCGATGAAGGACGCCAGGCGCGCACCTGCGGCTTGGGTGTCGAACGTCTCGAGGGACGCAGTGACATCGCGGGTGAGGGTGTGCACCTCGGACAGCAACCACTGGTCGAGGACCTCGCGTTCGGCGACCGGCGGAGCGTCGCTCGACGGCGTCCAGCCTTCGGAGCTGGCGTAGAGGACGTGGAAGGCGACTGTGTTCCAGTAGGTGAGCAGCACCTTGCGTACGACTTCGGTCAGCGCGGTGGGTCCGATACGACGTGGCGCCCACGGCGAGCCCGAACAAGCCATGAACCACCGCAGGGCGTCGGCGCCGTGCTCGTCCATCAGCGGCATCGGCAGCAGGATGTTGCCGAGGTGCTTGCTCATCTTCTTGCCATCCTCCGCCAGAATGTGGCCGAGGCAGACGACGTTCTCGTACGAGCTCTCGTCGAACACCAGCGTGCCGACGGCCATGAGCGAGTAGAACCAACCACGTGTCTGGTCGATTGCCTCGCAGATGTATTGGGCTGGGTAGGCCTGCTCGAACTTCTCCTTCGAGCCGGGAGCGTGCGGGTAGCCCCACTGCGCGAACGGCATCGAGCCGGAGTCGAACCACGCGTCGATGACATCGGGGACGCGACGGTAGGTGCCCGGCTCGCCGTCGACCTCGAAGGTCACATCGTCGATATAGGGACGGTGTGGGTCGAGGTCGGCGAGATCGCGGCCAGTCAGCGTGGACAGCTCGGCGAGCGACTCGATGCACACGAGCTTGGACGGATCGGCGTCGTTGCGCCAGATCGGCAGGGGAGTGCCCCAGTAGCGGCTGCGCGACAGCGACCAGTCGACGTTGTTGGTCAGCCAGTCGCCGTACCGGCCGTTCTTGATGGTCTCGGGGAACCAGTTGGTGTCGGCGTTCTCGGCCAGCAGCCGGTCCTTGACCTCGGTCGTGCGGATGTACCAAGCGGGGAGCGCGTAGTACATCAACGGCGTGTGACAGCGCCAGCAGTGCGGGTAGGAGTGCTCGTACGCCAGCTCGTTGAACATCAGACCGCGAGCTGCGAGGTCGTCGGCGAGCACGCGATCGGCCGTCTTGAAGAACTGACCGCCGACCAGCGGCACATCGGCCTCGAAGTGACCGTCAGGGGTGATCGGGTTGACGACGGGCAGGTCGTACGCCTTGCAGACCGTCATGTCGTCGGCGCCGAACGCGGGGGACTGGTGCACCAGACCCGTGCCGTCCTCGGTCGTGACGTAGTCGCCGAGCACGACGAAGTGCGCGGGCGAGGGGAACGGGACCAGGTCGAACGGACGCTCGTACGTCCAGCGCTCCATCTCGGCCCCGGAGAACGACTCGCCGGTGGCCGTCCAGCCCTCGCCGAGGGCCTTTGCCAGCAGCGGCTCGGCGACGACGAGCGTCTCCTTGCCGTCGGTCGCTGCGACGTAGGTGACGCCGGGGTTGACCGCGACCGCCGTGTTGGACACCAGAGTCCAAGGGGTCGTCGTCCAGACCAGCATCGACGCCTTGCCCGCCAAGGGGCCCGATGTGAGCGGGAAGCGTACGTAGACCGAGGGATCGGTGATCGTCTCGTAGCCCTGCGCAAGCTCGTGGTCGGACAGCGTGGTGCCGCAGCGCGGGCAGTAGGGCGCGACGCGGTAGTCCTCCGTCAGCAGGCCCTTCTTGAAGATCGTCGACAGCGCCCACCAGACGCTCTCGACGTACGCCGGCTCCATGGTCCGGTAGGGGTTGGCCATGTCGACCCAGTAGCCCATACGCTCGGTCATCTCTTCGAAGAGATCGACGTGGCGTACGACTGCCTCGCGGCACTTGGCGTTGAACTCGGCGATGCCGAAGGCCTCGATGTCGGGCTTGCCGTTGAAGCCCAGCTCCTTCTCGACCGCGATCTCGACGGGAAGACCGTGGCAGTCCCAGCCGGCCTTGCGGTCGACATGGAAGCCCTGCATCGTCTTGAAGCGCGGGAAGACGTCCTTGAAGACCCGAGCCTCGACGTGGTGCGTTCCGGGCGTGCCGTTGGCTGTCGGGGGACCCTCGTAGAACGTCCATCGGGGGGCGTCAGCAGGTGTGTCGAGAGACGCCGCGAACGTGCCCTGCTCGGCCCAGAGATCGAGGATCTCGCGCTCCAACGCCGGGAGATCGACATGGGCGGGTACGGGGCGATAGGACGCGTGCGAGGTCACACGTTCAATTCTACGGGTGACGAGCGCGAACCCTGCGGCGGTTCGAGTTGGCTTTGGCCTACGGGGGGTCTAACCTTCCTGCATGCCGAACACGAAGCTGGCCGTACGCGCCGACGAGAAGCCCTGGACCGCTGCCGAGGCCAAGGCCGTCCGCGCCGAGCTCGAGAGCGACCTCACCCGTCTGCGGGGCGAGCTCGACCAGTCGGCCCGCGAGCTGCAGGATCTGCTGCGCGATGGCGTCGATGGCGCTGGCAACGACCAGGCTGATGTGGGTTCCAAGGGTCTCGAGCGCGATGCCGAGATGTCACTGGCGGCCAACCAGCGTGAGCTGCTCCTGCAGACCGAGAAGGCACTCGATCGTCTGGACAAGGGCGTCTACGGCCAGTGCGAGGTGTGCGGTGAGCCGATTGGCAAGATGCGGTTGATGGCGTTCCCCCGTGCCACACTGTGCATGACATGCAAGCAGCGCGAGGAACGTCGCTGAGCCCTGAAAGCGGCCCGACAACCCACACTTCGGTACGACTCTTCGCGATCGTTGCTGCCCTGACGCTGATCGTCGACCAGGTGACCAAGTACCTCGCCGTCGAGAAGCTGCAGGGCCGCGAACCCGTCGAGCTCATCCCCAACCTGTTGTCGCTGACGTTCCACCGCAATCCCGGCGCCGCGTTCAGCACGGGCACGGGATTCACGCTGGCGCTCAGCATCATCGCCGTCGTCGTGTGCGTTGCCGTCGTACGTATGGCAACCCGCCTCCGCGACCGTGGCTGGGCGATCGGGCTCGGGCTTCTGCTGGCCGGTGCGCTCGGCAACCTGTCCGACCGGATCTTCCGCGAGCCTTCGCCGCTCAAGGGTCACGTCGTCGACTTCATCGACTACGGGCTTTTCGTCGGCAATGTCGCTGACATAGCGCTGACCTTCGCCGCAATCGTCATCGTCTGGCGCACCTGGCGCGGCTTCGCAATCGACGGCACCCGTGAGGTCAAGCAATGACAGAAGAAGTCGAGCTCGAGCACAAGGTGCTGTCGGTGCCAGAAGGCCTCGACGGTGAGCGGATCGACAGCGCGCTGGCGCGACTGCTCGGCCTGTCCCGTACGCGTACGAGTGAGCTCGTCGCCGACGGTCACGTCAAGATTGACGGTCACTCTCCGTCCAAGTCCGATCGCGTCCACCCGGGATCGATCCTCGAAGTCTCGATCCCGGCGCCCCGACGCGCTGTCGTCGTGCCGTCCGAGGTCGAGGGCATGCGCATTGTGTTCCAGGACGACGACATCGTCGTGGTCGACAAGCCGGTCGGAGTGGCAGCGCACCCCAGTGTCGGCTGGTCAGGGCCGACCGTCCTGGATCACCTCGCCGGCATCGGCATACGTATCTCGACGTCAGGCGCTCCCGAGCGTCGCGGCATCGTGCACCGCCTCGACGTGGGTACGAGTGGACTGATGGCGGTCGCGAAGTCAGAGCACGCCTACACGGTGCTCAAGCAGGCGTTCCGAGACCGAACGGTCGACAAGACCTATCACGCGCTCGTGCAGGGTCACCCTGATCCACACATGGGCACGATCGATGCTCCGATCGCACGCCATCCCAAGCACGACTTCAAGTTCACGGTGAAGGACGGCGGGCGCGAGAGCGTCACGCACTACGACACGCTTGAGGCACACCGTTTCGCCAGTCTGCTGACGATCAACCTCGAGACCGGTCGTACGCACCAGATCCGCGTGCACATGGCTGCGCTGCACCACCCGTGCGTTGGCGACCTGATGTACGGCGCCGATCCGACGCTGGCCAAGCGTGTTGGCCTCGATCGGCAGTGGCTGCACGCGTACAAGCTCGGATTCATCCACCCGCGTACGGGTGACTACGTCGAGTTCGAGTCGGTCTACCCCGACGACCTCGTGCACGCGCTCGAAGTCGTACGGGCCTCTGACTAGGCGAGCTCCCAGACGTACCGGCTCGTCGGTACGAGGTCGAGTCCCTGGTCCCCACCAAATCGGGCGACGCTGGCCATCAGCTCGGTCATACGACGGCCGAGCTCCTCGTCATCTCCACCGCTGCCGTAGAACTCGTGGATGTCCGTGAGCGCTGACATCGGGAACAGCTCCTCGACGATCGCCGAGATATCGGGAGCACCGGGCGTCAGCGGCTCCTCGACGATGTTCTGGATGTAGCCGAACGTGTTCTGCGTATCGATCGCAATCTGGGTATGGCTCCCGAGCCAGATGTCGAGGTACTCCTCGCGTCCCATGCCCTCTGGGCGGCGCAGCACGGCAATGTTCGCCAGAGCTCCGGCGCGCGCACCGTCGGCCACGCTCGGTGGATCGATCGGACGGCGTTCGGTCACTCGCCAGGCGTGTACGGCGGCGTCAATGTCGGAGAGGACAGCGATCGCAGCTTCGGGGTCGCCATCGGTCCAGAGAGTCACGAATGCAGTGATTGGGGCACCGGGGCCGAACCGCAAAGCATCAGCCACGGGCTCGTCGTCGACGTTGAGCTGAAACCGGGTGACCCCGAGTGCGGCCAGTCGGGCTCGAAGGTCTGCGTCGTCAAGGGCAAGGTCTGTGCCATGGAAGGCGAGGATCAGTTTTGTCACGCCTGCAATCTAGTGCCAACCGTGTCGTGGACAATGGGCGTATGAGCGAGCGCAGCGAGCGAGCAATCGAGGTTGTCACGCTGGGGCGTCCGTACCGTGCCTTTCCTACGGAGGTTTCAGCGTGACCAATGTCGTGCGCCAGTCCGAGAAGTTGCGTGATGTCTTGTATGACATCCGCGGACCCGTCAACGCACGAGCTGCCGCCATGGAGGCCGAGGGACAGCACATCCTCAAGCTCAACATCGGCAACCCGCAACCGTTCGGTTTCGACGCTCCGGCAGAGATCCTGCAGGACGTCATCGCCGGTCTGCCGACAGCGCAAGGCTATTCAGATTCCCGCGGCATCCACTCGGCGCGCCGTGCTGTGGTGCACCACT
>JAKFCR010000342.1:0-8274 GCA_036676545.1 Aeromicrobium sp.
TGGGGGCGACCGGGTTCACCGGCTCCCTGACCGCTGACTACCTCGGGGCAAACCTCCCGGTGGGCTCCAACTGGGCCATCGCGGGTCGCAACAAGGACAAGCTGAAGGCGATCGCCGAGCGCATTGAGGGCAACGGCGGCATCCGTCCGCACATCCTTGAGGCCGATGTCGCCGATGAGCTGTCGATGGCGGCCCTGGCGGCGCAGACGCGGGTGCTCATCACAACGGTCGGCCCCTACATCAAGCATGGCGAGGCAGCCGTCAAGGCGTGTGCCGAAGCAGGCATCGCGTACGTCGACCTGACCGGTGAGCCGGAGTTCGTCGACAACATGTGGCTGAAGTACAACGATATCGCCGAGAAGAGTGGCGCTCGTATCATCCACGCCTGCGGATTCGACTCGATCCCGTACGACCTCGGCGTCCTCTACACCGTCCAGCAGCTGCCCGAGGGTGTGCCGATCTCGGTCAAGGGCTACATCCGCGCAGGTGGCGGACCATCGGGCGGCACCTACCACTCGGCGATCGGCGCGTTCTCTCGCGTACGCCAGGCGGGCAAGACTGCTGCTGAGCGCAAGAAGGCCGAGGGGCGGCCGTTGGGTCGCCGGATCAAGGGCTCGGGCAAGATCGGCCGCGGCGCTGACGGAAATGGCTGGGCGCTGCCACTTCCCACCATCGATCCACAGATCGTGCTGCGGTCCGCACGTGCACTTGAGCGCTACGGGCCGGAATTCACCTACTCACACTTCGCCCAGTTCAAGCGACTGCCGATGATGGTCGGCACTGTGGTGGGCGGCGGAGTGTTGCTGGCCGGATCGCAGCTGAGCCTCACCCGCAACCTGCTGCTCAAGCTCAAGGATCCGGGTGACGGTCCTGACGAAGCCAAGCGTGAGTCCTCCTGGTTCAAGCTCCGACTGATCGGCGAGGGCGGTGGCAAGACCGTCACGACCCAGGTGAGCGGCGGCGACCCCGGCTACACCGAGACGTCCAAGATGCTCGGTGAGGCCGCGATGTGCCTGGCGTTCGACACGCTTCCGAAGGTGTCGGGTCAGACGACCACGGCAGTTGCGATGGGTGACGCGCTGATCAAGCGCCTGCAGGCAGCCGGCATCACGTTCGAGACGCTCTAAGCCTCTGCCAGTACGACCTCGACCGCGATGTGCTCGACCGTCTCGGGGACGAGCGTCAGCTCGCCGGTGACCTTGCCGGCCGCACGCACGTCGTTCAACGCGTGCTCGAGTGCGTCGAGCTGATCCTGTGGTCCACGAACCGTGACCAGCGTCGCCTCGGTCTTCTGGCTGACCTTGGCCGTCGACTTCGCGCCGCGGATGCTCGCGAGGACTGTTGCTGCGGCAGCAAGCAGTGCCGCATCGTGTGAAGCAGTCGTCAGGTCGGTGTCATTGACGGGCCACGTGGAGCGGTGGATCGAGCCTTCCTGCCACCACGACCAGACCTCTTCGGTCACGTAGGGCAGGAACGGTGCGAGAAGGCGGAGCTGCACGGACAGGGCGAGCACGAAGGCTGCCTTGGCGGACTTGCCGCCCGCGTCGTCACCGCGCGAGCGCTCCTTGACGAGCTCGAGGTAGTCATCGCAGAACTCCCAGAAGAACTTCTCGGTCACTTCGAGGGCGGTTGCGTAGTCCATCTCCTCGAAACGTGCCGTGGCCTCGTCGACGACGAGTCGTAGCCGCTGGAGCATGGCCTGGTCGAGCGGCTCGCTCACGAGGGAAGCATCGAGGTAGGCGGCGTCGGCGCCGAGCCCGTACTGCTCCTCAGGGGCCAGGACGAACTTGCTGGCGTTGAGCACCTTCATGGCCAGGCGACGGCCAACCTTCATCTGCGTCTCGTCGAACGGTGAGTCGGTGCCGGGCCGGGCGCCAGCAGCGCGCCAACGTACGGCGTCGGCACCATAGGAGCTGAGGATCTCGTCCGGGACGACGACGTTGCCCTTGGACTTGCTCATCTTCTTGCGGTCGGGGTCGACCACGAATCCGGAGATCGCGGCGTTGCGCCACGGTGCGACACCGTGCTCGAGGTGCGAGCGGACCACGGTCGAGAACAGCCAGGTGCGGATGATGTCGTGTGCCTGCGGACGCATGTCCATCGGGAACGTGCGCTCGAACAGGTCGTTGTCGCTCTCCCAACCGCAGGCGATCTGCGGCGACAGCGAGGACGTGGCCCAGGTGTCGAGAACATCAGGATCGGCGATGAATCCACCGGCCTCGCCGCGCTGTGACTCCTCGAAACCGGGAGGCGCCTGAGCTGCAGGGTCAACAGGCAACGAGGCCTCGTCGGCGAGGATCGGTGAGTCATACTCGGGCTCACCGTTGGCGTCGAGGCGGTACCAGACCGGGAACGCGACGCCGAAGAACCGCTGACGCGAGACGAGCCAGTCACCGTTGAGCCCGTCGATCCAGTTGGTCAGCCGGGACTGCATGTATTTGGGGACCCAGTTGATCTCGTCGCCCCGGGCAACCAGCGCCTGGCGCAGATCGGCATCGCGGCCGCCGTTGGTGATGTACCACTGGCGGGTCGAGACGATTTCGAGCGGCTTGTCGCCTCGCTCGTAGAAGTTGGCCATGCGCTGGGTGGGCTTGGGCTCGCCGTCCAGGTCGCCAGTCTCACGGAGTGCAGCTACAGTCAGCTCGCGGGCGGTGAAGGTCGTCTTGCCGACGATCTCCGCGTAGCGCTCCTTGCCCTGCGCGCCCGTGATCCAGTCGCCGGCGTCGGCGAGGATCCGTCCGTCACGACCGATGATCGTACGGTTCGGCAGCTGCAGCTCACGCCACCAGATGACGTCAGTCAGGTCACCGAAGGTGCAGCACATCGCGATGCCGGCGCCCTTGTCCATCTCGGCGGCCGGGTGCGCCACGACGGGGATCTCGACGTCGTACAACGGGGAGCGGACGGTGGTGCCAAAGAGGGCCTTGTAGCGGTCGTCCTCGGGGTGTGCGATCAGGGCGACACAGGCTGCGAGCAGCTCGGGCCGGGTGGTCTCGATGAAGACCGGTGCATCTGCGCCGTGGAAGGCAACGCGGTGATAGGCGCCGGGGTACTCGCGGGCTTCCAGCTCAGCCTGGGCAACGGCCGTCTGGTCGGTGACGTCCCACAGCGTCGGAGCGTCCTGCTGGTATGCCTCGCCGCGGGCGACGTTGCGCAGGAATGCACGCTGGGCGACGATGCGGGACTCGTCGCCGATCGTCGTGTAGGTCTGCGTCCAGTCGACGCTGAGGCCGAGGGTGCGCCACAGCTGCTCGAAGACCTTCTCGTCCTCGATCACGAGCTTGTTGCAGAGCTCGATGAAGTTTTGTCGGCTGACGGGAACCTGGCGCTTGGGGTCGGGCTCAGCAGGAGGGGTGTAGTCCGGCTCGTACGGCAGCGACGGGTCACAACGCACGCCGAAGTAGTTCTGGACGCGGCGCTCGGTCGGCAGGCCGTTGTCGTCCCAGCCCATGGGGTAGAACACTTCCTTGCCGCGCATGCGCTGGTAGCGCGCGATGAGGTCGGTGTGCGTGTAGGAGAACACGTGACCGACGTGCAGCGAGCCCGAAACGGTCGGCGGGGGAGTGTCGATCGAGAATACTTCGTCGCGCGTCTTGGTGCGGTCGAAGGTGTAGGTGCCCTGCTCAGCCCAGCGCGCGGTCCACGTGGCTTCCAGGCCTTCGAGGACGGGCTTCTCGGGAACGCCCAACGGCGAGGTCTGCGTCTTGTTTTGAACCGTGGTCACAACAGGCAAGTCTAGGCGGCGGCGTCGCGGGCCACCTGAGTGACCCGCGACGCCTTGACTGCCTTAGACCTTGACCCGGTCCTCGATCAGGTCGTCTCCGGCTGTTCCCTCGGGCACATCGTCCTTGTGGGCAAGCTTGCTCGGCCACCAGATCTTCTTGCCAATGTCGAGGTTGAGCGCCGTGACCAGGACCGATCGAACGATGATCGTGTCGAGGAGCACGCCGATCGCGACGGCAAATCCGAGCTCGGCGAGGAATACGATCGGCAGCGTTGCGAGCGCTGCGAACGTACCGGCGAGCACGAATCCTGCCGACGTGATGACTCCACCTGTCGCAGCAAGTCCGATCAGAGCGCCTCGGCGGGTGCCGAACTTCAACGCTTCCTCTCTGACTCTCGTCATCAGGAAGATGTTGTAGTCGATTCCCAGCGCCACCAGGAACACGAAGATGAACAACGGCAGTGACGAGTCGGCGCCTTCGAACCCGAAGACGTACTTGAACACCAGTCCGCTGATGCCGAGCGCTGCGGCGAAGGACACCACGACGGTCAGCAACAGGATCACCGGTGCGGCAATCGAGCGCAGCAGTATGGCGAGCACCAGAAGCACGACGACAAGGATGATCGGGATGATCAGCAAGTTGTCCTCGGCAGAGGCTTCCTGCACATCCTTGTTGACCGCGGTGTAGCCACCTACGAGCGCATCGGCTCCGTCGACGGCATGTGCCGCATCTCGGGCCCGATCGATCGTGTCGAACGCGTCCTGCGAGTCCGGTGCAGAGTTGAGCGTCGCCTCGAAGTAGGTCGTGCCACCGGCCGCGCCCTTCTCGACGACTGACTTCGGGTCGAGACCCTCGACGCCCTGCAGTGCCTTGAGGACTGCAGGCGCCTGCGCGGTGTTGGCCACTGCGGCGACCGGGCTGCCGGCACCACCGGGGAAGTGCTCGGCGAGCTTTGCCTCGGCGACGACCGACGGCTGCTCCTTGGTGAAGCTGTCCTCGTTGCTCAGGCCGTTGGCGCCAAGCTGGGTGATGCCGAATCCGAGTCCGATGAGGATCAGAGTCGTGGTCACCCATACCGCGCGAGGTCGCTTGGCGATCCGCTGGCCGGTCCGAGCCCAGACGCCCTTCTCGGCCTTGATCGGGTCACCGAAGCGCGGGACGAAGGGCCAGAAGATCCAGCGTCCGACGATGACGAGCAGCGCGGGCAGCGTGACCATCATGATCAGGAGCGCACAAGCGATGCCGGCAGCTCCGACCGGACCGAGGCCGGCGGTGGAGTTCATCTGCGCAAACATCAGGCACAACAGGCCGATGATCACGGTCGCGCCACTCGCGATGATGGCCGGAGCCGCACGGTGCAGCGCGTGGGCCATCGCCTCGTGGCGGTCCTCATAGTTGTGCAGCTCTTCGCGATAGCGGGCCACCAGCAAGAGGGCGTAGTCGACTCCCGCCCCGAGCACAAGAACGCTCAGGATGCCCGCGCTCTGCCCGTTGACCGTCAGATCGGCGTACTTCGCGAGCAGGTAGACGAATCCTTGTGCCACGCCCACTGCTGCGACACCACAGATCAGGAACAGGATTGCGAGCTGGAGGCTGCGGTAGGTGATCAGCAGGATGATGAACACGATCGCGACGGCCGAGAGCAGCAGGATTCCGTCGATGCCGGAGAACGCCTCGGACTGGTCCGCTCCGAGCGCAGCCGGTCCTGCGAGGCTGACCTCGAGATCGCCGGTGTCCTTCTTGGCGATGTCGCCGATGTCGTCCATCAGGTCGGGAAGCTTGTCCCAGCCGTCGTCTCCGAGGAGCAGGGTCGGGATGACCTGGAGAGCCTTGCCGTCTTCTGACGGAATCGGTCCAACGACGGCATCTGTCACCGACTCGACTGACTTGAACGCCTCCGCGTCCGCCGTGGCCTTGGCCAGGTCCGCGGGGGTGATGCCCGCATCGTTGACGTAGAGGACGACTGCGGGGATGGCATCGGGGTCAGAGAACTCGGCCGACTTGTTGATCACCTTGGTCGACTCAGCGCTGCCCGGGAGCCACGAGCTGATGTCGTTCTCCTGGACGCTGGTGAGCTTGGAGCCCAGCGCTCCCATGACCATGATGAGTCCGAGCGAGAGGGCCAGAATGACCCATTTGGTCCAGTGGTGGGTGACCCACGCGGCGAAATTTCGTTGCATGTGAAAGCTCCTCGTGGCGAGCGAAGTGTGGTCGTGATTTCGGTGGTCCAATCATGTCGGATCCCCCCGACAGTTTCGCTATCGGTGGCAACCCTGAGACGTCCCCTGAGCGATGCGATACTGGGCGGCAATGACACCCACGTACGCCGAGGTCGAACGGGCACTCCTTGGTCGCTGGCCCGAGACCCGACTCGAACCTTCCCTCGATCGCATCGCAGCGCTGTGCAGGCTGCTCGGCGACCCTGAGCACGCCTATCCCGTCATCCATCTGACGGGTACGAACGGCAAGACCTCGACGAGCCGGATGATCGACACCCTGCTGCGTGCGCTCGACCTGCGTACGGGCCGGTTCACGAGCCCTCACCTGCAGTCAATGACCGAGCGGATCGTGCTCGACGGAGAGCCTCTGTCTGAGCAGCTGTTCGTTGACGCCTTCGCGGACGTCGCCGCTTACGCGCAGATCGTCGATGACTCATCGCCGCACCCGCTGTCGTATTTCGAGATGATGGTCGCCATGGCGTTCGCTGCCTTCGCCGACGCACCGGTCGATGCAGCCGTGATCGAGGTAGGCATGGGCGGATCGTGGGACGCGACGAACGTCGCTGATGGACAGGTCGCGGTGATCACGCCAATCGGCGTCGATCACGCCAGCTACCTCGGCGATCGCCCAGAGATCATCGCCGTGGAGAAAGCCGGCATCATCAAGGCCGGATCACACGCTGTGATCGCCCAGCAGGAGCAGGACGTGCTCGACGTGCTGATGCGGCAAGTTCTCGACGTCGGGGCGATTGCACTGCATGAAGGCAACGACTTCGGTGTCACCAGTCGAGCTACGGCCCTCGGCGGTCAGCAGATCTCGCTGCAAGGCATCAGCGCCCAATACACCGACATCTTCCTGCCGCTGCACGGCGCGCATCAGGCGCACAACGCCGCATACGCGTTGGCCGCCGTCGAGGCGTTCACCGGCAGCAAGCAGATTGACGAAGGGCTCGTACGCGAGGCGTTCGGGCAGGTCACGTCGCCAGGCCGGCTCGAGGTCGTACGTCGTAGCCCCACCGTCCTGCTCGACGCCGCCCACAACCCGCATGGGGCTCGCGCGACCGTCGAGGCTGTCCAGGACGCGTTCTCGTTCAGCCCGCTCATCGGCGTCGTCGGCGTGATGGCCGACAAGGACGTCGAGGAAATGCTGCGGATCTTCGAGCCCGTGATGGCCGAGATCATCTGCACCCAGAACAGCACTCCGCGATCCATGTCGGCGCTGGACCTGGCCGAGATCGCCGAGGACATCTTCGGTGCCGAGCGCGTCACCGTGGTGGCTCGTCTAGACGATGCCTTGGAGCGCGCCGTCCTGATGGCGGACGCGGCTGAGGGCTATGACGATGCGATCGGCAGCGGTGGCGTGCTCGTCACCGGTTCCGTGATCACGGTTGGTGAGGCACGCACGCTGTTCGGCGGAGCGATCTCGTGAGGGGACTCTGCTCATGAGAGGCATGTGCGCGGCCATGCTGTCGCTCGAGGCGATCATCCTCGCCCTCGCGGTGCCGGTGATGATCTCGGTGGAGGACGTATCGACGCCTCTGGCGCTCACGCTCGGCCTCGGTCTAGCTGCTCTTTGCCTGCTCACGGCCGGCGCATTGCGTCGTCCCGAGGCGTACGTCGTGGGTCACCTCCTCCAGGTCGGCGCGATTTGCCTCGGCTTCCTCGTACCGGTCATGTTCTTCGTCGGTGCAATGTTCGCTGCACTGTGGTTCGGCGCGTACTTCCTGGGTCGCAAGATCGAGGCCGACAAGGCGCGATGGGCTGCTGAAGCCGAGGGTGGATAGGGTCGCAGCATGGCTCAACGCACTCTTGTCCTGATCAAGCCCGATGCCGTACGCCGCGGTCTGGTGGGTGAAGTCCTGTCCCGTTTCGAGTCCAAGGGACTCACCATCGTCGCGATGGAGCACCGCTCGATCGACGCAGCTCAGGCTGACGCGCATTATGCCGAGCACACCGAGCAGCCGTGGTACCCGCCGCTTCGCGAGTTCGCCGTCTCCGGCCCGCTGGTCTCGCTTGTGCTCGAGGGTGACGAAGCGATCGCCGTCGTACGTCTGCTCAACGGCGCGACGGACGGTCGCCAGGCCGCGCCGGGCACGATTCGTGGCGATCTCTCGCTCTCCAACCGCGAGAACCTCGTCCACGCCTCTGACTCCGAGGAGTCGGCGACCCGCGAAATCGCTCTCTGGTTCCCCGAGCTGTCATGACCCCCGTCGGCGTACTGGGTACCGGCATCGTCGGGCGTACGCTCGCAGCCCGACTCGCTGAGCTCGGTGCCGACGTGATGGTCGGCGCGCGTACGGCCGACTCCGCAAGCCTCGAGCCCTTCGGTG
>JAKFCR010000343.1:0-6777 GCA_036676545.1 Aeromicrobium sp.
AGCGCCCGGATCTCGTCGGCGGAGTAGGGCGGATCTGCCGGGTACTGGAGGAACGAGACGAACAGTCGCATCAACATCTCGGCCAGACCTTCGAGCTCGTCGTCCTTGACGCCGATCTCACTCCAATCGACCGGGATGTCGCGGAGGATGTCGGCGCCGATCGAGAACGACATCGACGTCGTCACATCGCGACTGAACACCTCGGTCTCGCCGGCCTGGAGGAGCAGGCCGATGCTCGGCTCGCGGGGGATCTCCTCGATGGACCACACGATCGACTCGATGGCCACGTCGGCAGCGGATCTAAATGTCGCCAGATGAGCGGTCATCCGCTGGACGAAGTCAGCCAGTCCGGCCTGCGCGACGGCTTCCAACAGCTCCGAATGACTCGGGTAGTAGCGATAGACCGTCTGGCGGGTGACTCCCAGCTCGGTGGCGACGACCGAGACCGTCGTCTTGGCCGCACCGAACTTCTCCACGCAGGCTCGTGTGGCAGCGATGATCCGCAGCCGCGCGTCCTCCTCCGTGTGCGGCGGATTGCCCTGCCAGCCGTGATGTCCCACGGGATCAGCCTGTCAGGGTCTCGACCCGGGCCTTTCGGCCGGTGTGGAGGACGGCGAGGATGCCGGCCGCGGCGACGAAGCAGGCGATCGTATAGAGCCCGCTTCCGATCGGGGTGCCGTCGCTGGTGATGCCGTCCTCGGCATCGAGGAACGCCGGAAGCGACGCCAGCCAGAGCCCGGCGAACACCAGGATCCACGCGGCCGGGTAGAGGCGCGCGAACGGAGTCATCGGCTCGCGCTCACCGCTGCGGAACTGGGTGAAGAGAACCCACGCGCCTGCGATCCATACGATCGCCAGCTCGATGCCGATCGCCCAGGCCTGAGCCGTGACGTTCGGAGTGTCTCCGCCGAAGATGCTCGAGGGGATGCCGAACAGCGCCATTGCCGGAGGTGCGATCACGCCGGCCAGCGCGATGCGCCAGGTCAGCGACCAGCCGCGGCGCGGTCCGCCGTCGGCGGCCTTCGAACCGACGAGCTTCACGACGAGGAATGTCATCACGCCGAATGAGATGGCTGCGAAGAGCAGCATGCTGCTCATCGGTACCGAGGCGAGCGCTGGGTGGTTGACGATGTCGTTGTCGTCGTTCCAGCCCCACCACTTCAGCTGCGGACCGAGCATGTCGAAGATCTCGTAGAACACGTGACAGACAAACGCCACTGCGATCGATCCGAGCAGCGCGCCGCGCTTGAACACACCCATCACCCGCACCGACTCGTATGCGAGCTGGGCGAGCGCCGGGTAGATCGCGATGATGTACAGCGGCAGGCGGTCCCACATGAACTGCACCGTGAAGAGGTTGTGGGCGAAGATGAACCCGTACTGCTCGTCGAGGCCGAACCACTCCGGGAAGTACAGCGGAGGCTCGGTGACGAAGAGATAGACGAGCGGTGCGAACCACAGCGCCAGGTTGATCGGATCGCCCTGACGGAACCGGCGGATCGCGTGCACGAACGCGAAGATCGCGCCGACGATGATCAGCAGCTCAAGCACCGGCATGGTCCAGTTGTCCAGGTCGAACGGGCTGCGTACCGACACAACTGGACTGACGTCGTGGCAGTCGAAGCCGAGCTTCTGCGTGACGGCCTCGGCGGCTTCTTCGCACGTGGCGGACGAGATCAGGCTGCTCATCGGGACACCTCCAGCTCGGGTTCGGCAGTGCCGGCTTCAACAGACCAATCCCTGCCGGGCGGGTCGAGCTGGGGGTCGAAGCCGAACGGGATCTTGTGCCGCCCAAACATGTCCTTGACCTTGTACCGAAGCAGACCGAAGATCACGCGCGGGCTGCTCATCATCGTCCCGACGGACTCGTCGAGATTGAACACGCGGGCGAAGTGCTCGTCGACCACGGCGTCCTCGCGCGATGCGCCGGTGATGGCGTTGAACATCGAGGCACCCACCGCCCTGAGGATCCTGCGCATCCACGAAGGGATCGTCTCGGTTCCGGTGGCGCAGTCGTAGCCACGATCACGAGCCATCGCCATCGACCACGGACCCTTGAGCTCCTTGGCCTGACCGGCGAGGAATCGCTCATAGAACGCCGGATCCAGTTCGCTGGTCGCTTCCAGCGCACCCCGGAGGCGCACCGCCGACAGGGAGGCGGAGCTGATTCCCTGGGCGTAGAACGGGTTGAACGCGCAGATCGAGTCGCCGACGAACACGATGCCCTGTGGCGCGACGGGCAGCTTGTCGTAGCGGCGCCACTTGTTGCCGGTCGACTTGGTCAGGTGCACCTCGGACGTCGGGGTCGACGCTTCCATCGCGGCTAGGAACTTCGGAGTCTGCAGACGACCGGCAGAAGCGATGAACTCTTCTTCGTTGTGTGGCATGTTCAAGCCCCACGAACCCATGCACGCGATGGAGCGGTTGCCCTCGATGGGGAAGAAGTTGGAGAGGTACTCGTGCTCAATGGGGTGATCGCCCTTATTCTCCGTCGGCATGATCACCATGTGTTTCCACCACCAGGTGTCGGCTCGCTCCTCTGCCGACGGCAGGTCGTACCACTGCGAGACGTACGTGACCTTCGCGTCGAGGGTGATGACCGGGACCTCGGGATGGCCCGCGGCAACGAGCCAGTCGGAGACCTTCGAGCCACGACCCAGCGCATCGACGACGAGATCGGCGTCGACCTCTTCGCCGCTGAACTTCACGCCGGTGACTCGGCCCGCATCATCGGTGTTGATCCCGGTGACCGTCACGCCTTCGCGGATCGTGACGTTGCCGAGGGCGCGTACGCGATCGCGCAGGACCCGTTCGATCAGCAGGCGTGAGCCGTAGACCATGTCCAGCGCGCCCCTCTTGCGCGGGGACCAGCCGACATCCGTCATGTGGGCGGTGTCCATCGAGGCAATGAGCGGCATTCCGCCGGCGGCGATGAGGTCGGCCTCGAAACCCGGGAACAGCTCGCCGATCGCCCGCCGACCCGAGTTGAGCAGGAAATGCGGGTGCTTGCTCTGCGGTACGCCGCGGCGATGCTCCGCCTCGATCGGCAGCTCGTCGCGTTCGAGGACCAGCACCTCGTCGAAGTGCGGAGCCAATGCGCCGACGGCTGACAGGCCCGCCATGCTGCCGCCAAGTACTACTGCTGTCTGCCCAAGCCGCATGCCGGCCCTTTCAGTTCAATCATACAAAGTCTGGCTGATTGTATGAATGAGCAGGAAGAGCCGTCAAGCGTTCGACGTCACCGGTTGGTCATCCCGATCCATTGTCAGCGCCAAAGGGTCGGAGCATAGTGGGCTCACCGGGGGATTCAGGAGACACCAAAATGAAGTGGATCGGACCTGAAGCCGCCGAGTACGACGAGCGGCGCGAGTTGTTCAACGCAATGATCGACAAGAAGCCACAGATGATCGCGGAGTGCGAAGGCCCCGCGGACGCCAAGGAGGCTTTGGAGCGTGCCGCGCGCGATCATCTTCCGGTAGCCGTGCGGTCAGGTGGCCACTCCGTGGCTGGGCAGTCCAGCAACGACAACGGAATGGTCATCGACGTGCGTCCAATGAAGGCCATCGACATCGACGCCACAACCCGGCGAGCCCGCGTCGGGGGCGGGTGCACCTGGGGCGAGTTCGACGCGGCTGCCCAGGAGTACGGGTTGGCCACCACCGGCGGTCGGGTGTCCACCACAGGCGTCGCTGGGCTGACGCTCGGCGGCGGCTCGGGTTGGCTGGAACGTCAGCACGGACTCAGCTGCGACAACTTGGTAGCGGTCGAGTTGGTGACCGCCGACGGCCGGGAGATCCGCGCCGACGACACCCAGCACCAAGACCTGCTCTGGGCGAGCAAGGGAGGGGGCGGCAACTTTGGCGTTGTCACCGCCCTGGAGTTCCAGCTGCACCCGGTCGGCCCGATGATCGTTGGTGGGTTGATGGCCTGGCCCGCTGCTCGTGGACCAGAGGTGTCCAGGGCATTCCGCGAATGGGCGGACAACGCTCCAGAGCAACTAGGCACCGGCCTCGTGATGCTCAGCGGGCCGCCTGAGGAGTTCATCCCCCAGCACTTGCAGGGTCAGCCGCTCATCGCGATCGCGGTCTGCTGGAACGGTGACGAGGCGACCGGAACCGACGTGGTCCAAGTCATGCGTGAGTTGGCTCCGGAGGTCGACTTGGTCGGCCCGATGCCCTACGCGGAGCTGCAGTCGATGATCGACGACCCACCGGGGTTCCGACAGTATTGGAGTGCCGACTACCACGACAGCTTCCCCGACGGTGCTCTCGATCTGTTCCTCGACGCGGGTGCTCGCCGTGCGTCGCCGATGACCCAACATCTGCTGATCCCGTGGGGCGGCGCGTTGGCCCGCGTCGACGCTGATGCCACGCCGTTGAGTCAACGCTCGGCGGCGTGGGTGAGCCATCCCTTCGCGACTTGGGCCGACCCCGCTGACGACGCGGCCAACATCGCTTGGGTGCGCGACTACCGGGAGGCGAATGCCTCCTTCACAACCGGCGGTGTCTACCTCAACTTCATCGGCGACGAGGGTGAAGAGCGAATCAAGTCAGCATTCGGCGCCGAGAAGTACGACCGACTGCGGCAGATCAAGTCCGAATATGACCCCGGAAACGTCTTCGCCGGCAACCAGAACATCCGCCCCATGGTGCCTGCTTGACCAACCGCAGCCCGACCATCCGCAAGCCGACCATCCGAAGCTAGACCACCGCCACGAATGTGTTCAGCTGAGCACCAGTGCGAGGAGGTCTGACACGATGCGCACATGACTGACGAGGAATTTCCCGTAGAGCACGTCACCCTGCACGGCGAACGAGTCGCCTACCGTCGCGCTGGCGAGGGACCGGTGTTGTTGCTGCTCCACGGGATTGCTGGCAGCTCGAGGACGTGGATCCCTGCGATGCGTCTGCTGCAGCACGACTACACCGTGATCGCTCCCGACTTCCTCGGCCACGGCGAGTCGGCCAAGCCGCACGGCGACTACTCGCTTGGCAATCACGCCAGCAACACACGTGACTTCCTGGACGTGCTCGACATCGAGCGAGCCACCATTGTGGGTCAATCCTTCGGTGGCGGCGTGGCTCTGCAGTTCGCGTACCAGTTTCCCGAGATCTGCGAACGACTCGTGCTCGTCGACGCTGGCGGGCTTGGCCGCGAGGTCAACCTGATGCTTCGGCTCGTGACGCTACCCGGCGCCGAGTACGTCTTTCCGGTCGTCTTTCCAGCTTTCGCTGGACGATACGGGCGCTCGGTCGCTCAGTTCCTCGAGCGTCGAGGGATCCACAACCCGGCTGCAGGCGAGATCTGGAGCTCATACGAGTCCCTGACCGATGCAACGAACCGTCGAGGATTCGTGCGGACCATGCGTGCCGTGATCGACCCAGGAGGGCAGTCGGTGAGCGCCGTCACCCGTCTCTACCTAGCCGCTCACATGCCCACGCTCATCGTCTGGGGAGACCGAGACAAGATCATTCCGGTCGAGCACGCCCATCAGGCTCACGCGGTCATGCCAAACAGTCGGCTGGCCGTCATGGAGGGAATCGGACACTTCCCCCATGCAGAGGATCCGGAAGGCTTCGTGGAGATCCTGGTCGACTTCCTGCGTACCACCGAGCCGAGCTCGTTCACTCGCGAAGAGCTTCGCGAGCTGCGACGCAACGGAGGCTAACCGCTCCGACGAATCGGCGGTGGGTAGCGGCCTTGGGGATCAGCAGCAGCTTGTCAGCCCGGCCCGACCGAGCGTCAACGGATAGCCTCGAGGCCATGCCCTCTTACAGCGTGGTCCTAGCTCTGCCCACCGCCGACCGTTCCCGTGCTTACGCATTCGGTCTTGCGCTGGGCCTCGAGACTCCCGGCGAGCTGGCCGACGATGGCGTCCCCGAACCACTACGAGTGCAGCTCAACGAGTCGACCGCGCTGATGTACATCCCGACCGGCGGCTTCGGCTGGGTCACCGCCGGGCGCACGACTGCAGGACCGGACACGTCGGAGTGTCTGGTCAGCCTGCAGCTGAGCACGAGCGCAGAGGTCGATGAACTGGTCGGCCGCGTCTCGGCGGGCGGCGGTCAGGTGGTGTCAGGCCCCGAGCAGAAGCCCTGGGGCTACACCGGCACGTTCACCGATCCCGACGGGCACCTCTGGGAAGCCATCGTCTCGGAGATCTAAATGGTCGTCGACTCAGCCAATGTGATCGGCGGTCGGATGAGGACCAACGCCCCTACGTAGGCCGCCTCGCCCGTGTGACGCTGGTCAGCAGAGGTGGGATGGAGGTGCCACGATGCCCGACCCCGTGCAACTCAGCTATTGGCAATGTGAATCGATCCTTCGGGCCGAGGTCTTGG
Source organism: Aeromicrobium sp. (assembly GCA_036676545.1). GTDB lineage: Bacteria > Actinomycetota > Actinomycetes > Propionibacteriales > Nocardioidaceae > Aeromicrobium. The sequence goes on from JAKFCR010000343.1 coordinate 6,342, forward strand.
GACGCATCGCGTTCTCGGCACCCGACGGCCCGCACATCTTGCCGATCAACTTTTCGGTGGTCGACGAAGCGATCATCATGCGCACCTCGCCCGACAGCCTCCTGGCCGTTCATGGTTGCGGTGTCACAGTTGCCTTCGAGGTCGACTACATCAGGCACAACTACCGCCGCGGTTGCAGCGTCGTGGCCCGTGGTGAGACGGAAGTCGTGACCGACCCGGCCGAGGTGGCGCACATCCACCGAGTGTGGGAACCAAGACCGTGGGCCGGCGGCATGCGGCCCTTGCTCCTCCGACTTCGGTGGAGAGAGCTGAGCGGACGCCAACTGGATGCCGGCTGGGATCCGCTGTCCGAGGTACCGGTACGCCGGACTGAAAGCCGACCCCTCTGAGACTCTCGGAGACCGGTGATTCCGAACTACTCAGCGGTGCGGTAGCG
>JAKFCR010000344.1:0-7858 GCA_036676545.1 Aeromicrobium sp.
CGTGAGCGTGCCGCGGCGAAGCCGCCACCTTGCGAAGCTTTGGTGAGTTAACTACCCAGAGCGAGGGTTAGTTGCCGCCGCCGAGGAGGCCGTTGAGGAGACCGGGTACGAGTCCCTCTTCACCCAGCAGTCCGTCGATCAGCGGCTCCGTGATCGGCGCGAGGCTGATCGGCGGAACGGTGACCGTGGGCAGGGGTGACGGTGCAGGTGTGGGTGTGGGTGTCGAGCCACCAGTTGAGCCGGACGTGGTCGGCGTCTTGGTGGTCTCTGTCGTGTCCGAAGTCTTGGTCGTCGACGCTTCCCGCAGGTCGTCCGCCGAAGAAGCCTGAGTCAGTGCCGTGACGGCGTTGACCAGTGACTGTGCGTCAGCCGATGAGCAGGTCGAGCACAGTGCCGAAGCTTCGATGGCGAGCTGGCTGATCGTCTTGGCAGCCGAGGTGAAGGATTCTTCGGCGCTGTCGGGCACGAGCGTCGACAGGGTCGCGAGCTCTGTAGCAGCTGCCGCGGCGAAGTCGTTGACCTTCTGGATCGACGTGGTCTTGCCATTGCTGTCGAACTCGTCGAACAGCGAGTTGGAGCCGGTCTCGGCCTGGCTGCTGAAGTCGTCGAGAGTGGACGCGATCAGCGCATCGGTGCGCACGGACGGGTGGTCGCTCAGCTGGCGCGCCTCGGCGAGGCGCTCAGAGGCCTGCGAGAGAAGGAAGGCACCGCGTGAGCCGTCGTCCTGGTGCAGGGCGAGCTGTACGGACTCGACGCTGCGCTTGACGGAGTAGAGCATGTCGCCAGGAACGGCGGAGGCGCTGGAGGAGACAAGACCGACGACGCCTGCAGAGGCGAGCGCAGCGGCAGTGAGCCCGGCGACGCGACGGCGTACGGGGCGATGCGTGGTGACGGTCGGAAGGGTGCGTGGCTTCGCGGCGACAGGGACGAGGGCCGTCTGGGCCTCAGTCATCAGGGTCGAACGAAGGGAAAGGCGGAACTCCAGGGTCGGCTCGGCAACGGCAGCCTCGCACAGGGTCTCGGCAAACCGGACCAAATGAGCGATCTGCTCGTCACGGGGCGCACGTCCGCTCCAGGCCTCGTCAAAGGACTGGGCGTCGTCTGCTCGACGGCCGATCATGAAGGGTTCCTCCCGATGATTAGTTCAGCACTTATATCAACGACCTTGGAGGCCCCGAAGTTACGAGAATTCGCCGTGAATCGGATCATCGGACATCCTCCGAGACTGTCTTGGCGAGACTGCGAACCGCGCGCAGCTGAAGCTGCTTCACGGCGCCTTCGCTGCGGCCGAGTGCGGCAGCAGTCTGAGCGATCGAAAGGCCCTGGATAAAGCGCATCAGGACACAGTCGCGCTGTTCGTTGGGCAGTGAGTTGACCGCCTCGAACAGCATCTCGTTGGAGATCAGTGAGAGGACTTCTTGTTCGGGGCTCGCAACGACCGTCTTGCCCTCGGGGATGGTCTCCGAGACGATCTCGAGGCGGGCGCGGCTCGACTTGAAGTGGTCGGCCACCAGATTGCGGGCGATGGTTGTCAGCCAGGCACCGAAGTCCTTGCCCTGCCAGTTGAAGCGCTGGATCGCACGGAGTCCGCGTACGAAGGTCTCGCTGGTCAGGTCTTCGGCGAGCTGCTGGGAGCTGACGCGGTAGTAGATGAAGCGGAAGACACCCGACACGTAGTGGTCGTAGAGCTGACCGTAGGCCTCGGCGTCGCCCTCTTTGGCGAGGTCGACGAGTGCGCGCAGACGTGACGCTTCGGGATCGAAGCCTTCATCGTCGGGACCAGGTCCGGAGCCCGTGGAGGGTGCGTATGCGGGGGAGTCTGCAACCGTCAAAGCGATCGCGAGCTGCCTGTTGTCGAGACCCATGAGGGCATACGACAACGCATCGCGCAGCGCAGTAGTTGAGAAACTCACAGGCCCTCCCTGATCACAGGAAGTCTAACCCGTGTGGGGGTTCGTGTCAGGATTACTGTTTTTTCTGGCGGCGCAGCAATTTGAGGGTTCCACCGGCTGCCCCGGCGGCGAGTGCGGTCTTGGCACCTGCGACAGCCACCTTGCGGCCCGTTCGGTAGTCGCGGATGCGCCATCCGTTGGCTTTGGCGTGTGCTCTCAGAGTCTTGTCGGGGTTGACCGCGCACGGGTGTCCGACCATCGACAGCATCGGTAGGTCGTTGCTGGAGTCGGAGTACGCGTAGCAGTCGTCGAGCACCAACCCGTCGCGTTCGACGATCTCGCGTACGGCCACAGCCTTGCCCTCGCCATGAAGCATCTCGCCGACCAGCTCACCGGTGTAGACACCGTCAACATGCTCGGCGACGGTTCCGAGGGCACCGGTCAGGCCGAGACGGCGCGCGATGGTGCTGGCGATCTCGACGGGTGCGGCAGTCACCAGCCACACGTTCTGGCCGCGATCGAGGTGCCACTGCGCCAGAGCGCGCGTACCGGGCCAGATCCTGTGGGCCATGTTCTCGTCGAAGATCTCCTCGCCGACCTCTTCAAGTTCCTCGACGGTGTGGCCCTTGATGAAGGCCAGCCCGGATGCGCGGGCGTTGGCGATGTGCTCGGGGTCCTCGACGCCGGCGAAGCGGAAGTAGAACTGCTGCCATGCCGCTTTGGCGATGTCCTTGGTCGTGAAGAACTTGCGCCGATGCAGTCCCTTGGCGAGGTGGAAGATCGAAGCGCCTTGCATGATCGTGTTGTCCACATCGAAGAACGCCGCAGCCGTCGTATCGGGTGCCGTTCTCAGGGCGTCTTCCACCTCCGCGCTGGAGGCGGCCGCCTGGCCGGCAAGCAGCGAGCGTGACTTGAGGTTTCGCGGCTGATCGGACTCCTTGGACATGCAACCGACAGTAATGGGTATGGGTCTGATGGGGCTGTGGTTGACTCGATGTGTGACTGTCAATGTCAGCGAATACCTGCGAGAGGCCGCGGTGCGCGACCCTGACGGTGTTGCGCTCGTCGAAGGTACTTCTCTGCCGGGCGGCACAGATCGGCGACAGCTCACCTGGAAGCAGTTCGACGAGGCCGCCGACGCGGTGGCGCGAGGACTTTCGGGGCGTGGCCTGAGGGCCGGTCAACGCGTCGCACTGGTGATGGCCAACCGCATTGACCTGCCGATCGCCTATTACGGGATCCTCCGCGGCGGCATGGTCGCCGTACCGATCAATCCGCGCTCCACGACCGGCGAGATCGGTCGGATGCTCGCCGACTCACTCAGCAAGGTCGTGCTCTGCGACGAAGCCGGTGTGGCGCAAGTGCGTGACGCGGTCACCCAGGAGATCGCCGTGATCGTCGACGGCACCGATCCGCAGGGTGACGAGACATCGTTCTCCAGCTTCCTCGCTGACGCGACCGGCACGGATCCTGCAGCGCCGCCGGACCCGGAAGCGCTGGCGGTCGTTCTCTACACCTCCGGCACGAGTGGCAAGCCTCGCGGAGCGATGCTGAGCCACCGTGCGCTGATTGCCAACATCGAGCAGGTCGCGGCACTCGATCCGCCGGCTGTGACATCTGAGGACGTATGCCTCGGCCTGTTGCCGATGTTCCACATCTACGGGCTCAACTGCGTTCTCGGTCAGGCCGTCAAGCAGGGTGCCTCGGTCGTCCTGGTCGACGGGTTCGACCCCGGTGGGCTGCTCGACCAGATCAAGGCCGAGGGCGTGACCAACCTTCCGCTTGCACCGCCAGTCGTCGCAGCGTGGGCCGGTCGAGACGACCTCCGCGACAAGCTGGCCGGTGTCAACCTGATCCTCTCGGGCGCATCGACACTCGATCCCGAGCTCGCCGACTCGTTCTTCTCCTCGTCGGGCAAGCACATCGAACAGGGCTACGGCCTCACCGAGACGGCTCCGGTCATCGCGGTCACGATGGGCGCACGCCGAGCTGAGGACGGCGGTCCGCGCGGCGGCTCGGTCGGTCGTCCGCTGCCGGGCATCGACGTACGCGTCGTCGAGGCGAGTGGCGAGGACGCCTCGCCCGGCGATCCGGCTGAGATCTGGGTCAGCGGTGACAACCTGTTCAACGGCTACTGGCCCGACGGTGTCGACGGCCCGCGCGAGGACGGTTGGTACCCCACCGGCGATATCGGCTACCTCGACGAGGCCGGCGACCTGACGCTGGTTGATCGCCTGCGTGAGCTGGTCATCGTCTCGGGATTCAACGTCTACCCCTTCGAGGTCGAAGACGTCATCTCCGAAGTCAACGGAGTGGCTCAGGTTGCCGTTGTCGGCCTGCCCGACGAAGAGACAGGCGAAGCGGTCGTGGCATTCGTCGTCGCGGAGTCGGGTGCGAGTGACGAGTCGCTGCTCCGGGAATCTGTCGAGGCGCATTGCCGTACGCGATTGGCCCGCTTCAAGCAGCCGCGTCGGATCGTCGTGGTCAAGGGTCTGCCTCAGTCAGCCACCGGCAAGGTCGCCAAGGGCCGGCTGCGGGCTCTCGCCCGCAGCGAGGGCCTCGGCCTCGAAACCTCGTGAGCTCGCCCGCACACGCCGATGACGCCCGCGTCGTCGTCTTCTCCCGCGTCGACTGCCACCTCTGTGAAGTGGCCGAACAGCTGGTCGCCGAGATCTGCGCGGAGACGGGCGACAGATGGGCGCGAGTCGAGATCGATGGTGAGCCCGATCTGGTCGAGCGGTTCACCGAACAGGTGCCGGTGACCTTCGTCGATGGCAAGCAGCACGACTTCTGGCGAGTCGACGAACGCCGCCTCCGCGCAGCGCTGGAGAAGGCGTCAGGCTGACTCGAAGCGCCGCTGGATGTGTCTATCGCGTCTCATTTTGATTGCTCGATTTTGAGAACACGTTCACAAACTCTTAAACTAGGTCGGCGCAGCGAGCCAGTCCCATTCGGGATAATCCCCGGCCGCGCAGCGCAGGAGCACCGTGACGATACTTCGCAACAGGCCTTCGGCCGGTTCACCAGAGCGTGGCATCCCCGACGCCACCGTGGCCCGGCTACCGGTCTATCTGCGCGCCCTCAACGCTCTCACTGAGCAGGGCATCGGTACGTGCTCATCCAATGACCTCGCCGCCCAGGCTGGCGTGAACCCCGCCAAGCTGCGCAAGGATCTGTCGCACCTGGGCTCATACGGCACCCGCGGAGTCGGCTACGACGTCGAGTACCTCCGCTACCAGATCGCTCTCGAGATCGGGCAGAACCAGGATTGGGACGTCGTCATCGTCGGCGTCGGCAACTTGGGCTCGGCTCTGTCGGCCTACCAGGGCTTCAGCACCCGCGGCATCCGCGTCGCTGCCCTGGTCGACAGCAACCCCGAACGCATCGGTACGACGATCTCCGGCATCGAGGTCTCCGCGATGGCTGACCTCAAGAAGGTCGTCGCCGAGCGTGAGATCTCGATCGGCATCATCGCGACTCCGGGCGAAGCCGCCCAGGAGGTCGCCGATCGCCTCGTCGAGGCCGGCATCACCAGCATTCTCAACTTCGCGCCGGCACTCGTACAGGTTCCGGACAACGTCGACGTACGCAAGGTCGACCTGTCGATCGAGCTCCAGATCCTCGCCTACCACGAACAGCGCAAGGCGGGTGAGGCGTCGTGAACGAGCGAAGCGAGAGAACAATTCAGGCTAGGGCGTCGTTCTGGGCTCGACCCATCTCTGTCGCGCACGTCTTCGGAGGTGGCGAACAGTGAGTGTCTTGGTTGTGGGAATGAGCCACAAGTCGGCTCCTCTTGAAGTGCTCGAGAAGGTCGCTCTTGATCCGGCTGCGTCGATCAAGCTGTCGCGGTTGGTCCTCGAGGCGCCATTCGTCACCGAGTCCGTTGTCGTGTCGACGTGCAACCGCGTCGAGATCTACGTCGAGGCCGAGCGATTCCACGGTGCCGTTGAAGAGGTGTCTCGCCTGCTGGCGGAGCACGCCGATCTCGGTCGCGACGAGTTCGTGCGCCACGTCTACGTCCACTTCGACGAAGCCGCTGTGGCTCACGTCTTCGGCGTGGCCGCAGGTATGGACTCGATGATCCTCGGTGAGAGCCAGATCCTCGGTCAGGTACGCGACGCGCTGCTCACGGCCCAGACCGAGTCGACCGTCGGACCGGCGCTCAATGCGTTGTTCCAGCAGGCGCTTCGCATCGGCAAGCGCGGTCACGCCGAGACCGGTATCGACCGTCTCGCCCCGTCCATCGTCACGGCATCGCTCGCCGCTGCCGGTGACATCGTCGATGCTGAAGACACCCTCTTCCTGATCGCCGGCGCTGGCACCATGGCCAAGCTCGCCGTACGCACGCTGGTCGAGCGCGGTATCGAGGCTGACCAGATCGCGGTCGCCAACCGTACGTACGAACGCGCTCAGGACCTCGCCATCGAGTCCGGTGTCCGAGCTGTCCGCTGGGAAGACCTTGACCACGAGCTCGCGGCCGCCGACGTGCTCATCAGCTGCACCGGCGCCAACGGCGTCGTGTTCGATCGCCCGCGCATCGAGGCCGCCGGTCGCCCGCAGGTTCTGATCGACCTCGCGCTGCCGCGCGACATCGACGGTGGTGTGCGCGATATCGACGGTGTCTCACTGATCGACCTCGTGGTGCTCTCGAAGCTGACCGAGAACGCCGAGCTCGCTGCCGACGTGAAGCAGGTGCGCTCCATCGTCGAGGACGAGGTGCGTACGTTCCTCGTCGCCAAGGCCGCCTCGCACATCACGCCGACGGTTGTCGCCCTTCGCACGATGGCCACCGACGTGGTCGACGCTGAGGTGGCTCGTATCGAGGCACGCCTTCCCGACCTCACGGCAGACGAACTTGCGTCCGTACGACAGGCGCTGCGTCGCGTTGCAGACAAGCTGATCCACACGCCGACGGTTCGCGTGCAGCAGCTCGTCGATGGCACCAGCGGCCTCACGTACGCCGAGGCGCTCGCTGATCTCTTCGCCCTCGACCAAGCTGCGGTTGACGCGGTCACGCGCGTCGGAGGTGAGCAGGCATGACCACCATCAAGCTCGGCACACGTGCCTCCGCCCTCGCGATGACGCAGTCCTCCACGATCGCCGACCGGCTCCGCGCCGCTCACGGCATCGAGGTCGAGCTCGTTCAGATCTCCACCGAGGGCGACCGCAGCTCCGAGCCGCTCGCCTCGATGGGTGGCCAGGGCGTCTTCGTGGCTGCTCTGCGCGAAGCCCTGGTCTCCGGCGAGATCGACATCGCCGTGCATTCACTCAAGGACCTGCCGACGACGCAGGATCCACGACTCGTGATCGCCGCGATCCCACCGCGCGTCGACGCGCGCGACTGCCTGGTGGCTCGCGACGGCCTGACCCTCGGCGAGTTGCCGCAGGGTGCTCGCGTGGGCACCGGTTCGCCGCGTCGTGAGGCGCAGCTCAACGCACTTGGGCTGGGCGTCGAGGTCGTACCGATTCGCGGCAACGTCGACACCAGGATCGCCAAGGTGGCTTCCGGTGAGTACGACGCCGTGCTCCTTGCTCGTGCTGGTCTGCTGCGGCTCGGCCGCGGTGACGAGGCGACCGAGCTCATAGATCCCCTTCAGATGCTTCCTGCCCCCGGGCAGGGTGCTCTGGCCTGTGAATGTCGCGCCGACGATGTCGCGACGATTCACCTCCTCGACGGTCTCGACGACGCTGACACCAGAGTCGCCGTGACCGCTGAACGCAGCCTGCTTGCCGCTCTTGAGGCAGGTTGCAGCGCTCCGGTCGGGGCTCTCGCGGAAGTCGCCACTGGCGACGACGGCGACGAGCTGTGGCTCCGTGCGGTGGTCGGAGACATTTCCGGCTCACCCACCATCCGACTGTCCGCGACCGGCTTGCCTTCCGAAGCCGCCGCGGTCGGTGAACGTCTTGCTGCCGAGATGCTCGCCGAAGGTGCCGACACCCTCGTGGCCGTCGCCTCACCAACCCCA
>JAKFCR010000345.1:0-5527 GCA_036676545.1 Aeromicrobium sp.
GAGGGCTGGGAGATCGAGACAGCCTTCACTGGTCGTACGGCCGTCGTAGCGGCCAAGGACTTCGCACCAGACGCAATCGTGCTCGACATGATGCTTCCCGACTTCGACGGCATGGAGGTGCTGCGCAAGGTACGCGCACACTCCCCCGAGGTCCCCGTCCTGTTCCTCACCGCTCGCGATGCTGTCGAGGACCGCGTTGCCGGACTCACCGCTGGTGGCGACGACTACGTGACCAAGCCGTTCAGTCTCGAAGAAGTCGTGGCGCGCCTGCGCGGGCTGATGCGCCGCAGCGGTGCCACCGAGGCGAGACCAGAGGCGGTCATCACGGTCGGCGACCTCAGCCTCGATGAAGAGAGCCGCGACGTCGAGCGCGCCGGTGAGCCGATCGAGCTCACAGCAACCGAGTTCGAGCTCCTGCGCTTCCTGATGCGCAATCCCAGGCGCGTGCTCTCGAAAGCCCAGATCCTCGACCGTGTGTGGGACTACGACTTCGGCGGCCAGGCCAATGTCGTCGAGATCTACATCTCGTACCTTCGCAAGAAGGTTGATGCGGGTCGTGAGCCGATGATCCACACCAAGCGCGGTGCCGGATATGTCCTCAAGCCGGTGGGTTAGCCGATGCTGCCCACTTCATTGACCAGCCGACTGATCGTCACGACAGTCGCCCTCGTCGCCGTCATCAGTCTTCTCGTCGCCGCCGTCGCGACGATCGTGATGCGGACGTATCTGATCAACCAGCTCGACAACCAGGTCGACCAAGCGCTCAACCGAGGCGGCATGGTCGTCCAGGGCCAGGTCCGGCTCGAGAGCAATGGGCAGCCGCAAGTCGGGCCGGCGAATGGCTCGGAACCACCCGACCCGCGCGGGAACCGGGTCGGCAGCATCTCTGCAGTTTTCGGCACGAACGTAGGCCTTGGTTTTACGATCACGAGCTCCGGCGACCGGAGAGCCCTGACAGCGAAGCAGCTCGATGCGCTCGACGACCTCACCCCCAACAGGAAGCCCACCACACTCGAGGTCAGTGGCCTGGGCTCCTACCGCGTCGCGGCGACTGAGGCGCCCGGCGGCGAGTTCCTCGTGCAAGGAATCCCGACCAAGGATGTCGACGACACGATTCGCACTCTGATCTGGTGGGAGGCCGGTCTTGGACTGCTCGGCGTCCTCCTCGCCGCCATCGCCGGTCGGATACTGGTCGGTCGACAGCTCGAACCTCTTCGCAAGGTCGCCACCACCGCGAACGAGGTCTCGGCGATGCCCCTCTCCACGGGCGCAGTCGGCACAACGGTCCGTGTGCCCGCGGAGCTGACAGATCCAACGACAGAGGTCGGCCAGGTGGGCGAGGCGCTCAACAAGCTCCTCGAGCACATGGAGAGCGCGCTCGACGCACGTCACGAGAGCGAGCAACAGGCGCGTACGTTCCTCGCCGACGCGTCACACGAATTGCGCACTCCCCTGTCGACGATCAAGGGGTATGCCGAGCTGAGCCGTCGCACTGGCCGTGCCGACCCTGACGAGATCCTCGCGAAGGTCGAGTCGGAGGCAGGCCGCATGTCGAGCCTGGTCGAGGACATGTTGCTTCTCGCCCGCCTCGACGCCGGCCGCGAGCTGGAGCGCCATGACGTCGACCTGACGCGCCTGGTCGTCGAAGCCGTCAACGATGCTCGCGTGGTCGACCCAGAGCGCAAATGGACCTTCGACGTACCGGATGAGCCGATCATCGTCTCCGGTGACGAGCAGCGGCTCCATCAAGCGGTGACCAACCTGCTGACCAACGCGAGCCGGCACACCCCGCCCAAGACCGTCGTGACGGTACGGATGCACGTCGAGGGCGCCGAGCTGCTGATCGAGATCCACGACAACGGGCCCGGAATCGCACCCGATTTGCTGCCCACTTTGTTCGACCGGTTCACCCGCGGCGACTCATCTCGTACGCGCGCATCAGGCGGTGCCGGACTCGGGATGTCCCTCGTGGAGGCGATCATGCACGGCCACGGCGGCACCGCGAGCGTCACGAGCGAACCCGGCAGCACCACATTCACCCTGCGCATGCCGATCTCTGCCTGAATCACGGCTGGTGAACGGCCGAGAGCCATAGTCAGAAATTGGTTGTTTCGCTTGGTGCGATGCAGCAAGATCACAGGGGTGATCACCAAAACACGTGTATGGGCCGTGTTGGTTCTGTTGGCCTTGGCCATATTCGGTTTCGGGGGCGTCGCAGCGCAGGCTGATCCACCCATCGACGTGACCGGCGAGATCACTGACACAGCCGGCGTCCTCAGCCCGAGCGACGAAGCCAAAGTTCAGAAGGCGCTCGACGAATACCAGGATGCGACGGGCTTCCAGCTCTTCGTGGTCTACGTCAAGAGCTTCGACGGGCTCAGCGGAGTCGACTGGGCGCACGAGACAGCCATCGAGTCAGGGCTCGGCACTACCGAGACCCTCCTTGCCATTGCGACCGAGGACCGCAGGTACGGCACCAGCATCCCGAAGGATCACCCCATCTCCGGCAGCGACTTCAACCGGGTCGAGGCTGACAAGATCGAGCCCGCGCTGGGCGACGACGACTGGGCTGGCGCGGCCATCGCGGCGGCGGAGGGGTACACGGATGCCGCAGAGGGCTCCGGTCTTCCATGGGGCGCGATCGTGATCGGCGGCGTCGCAGTGGCCGGTGGCGGTGCGCTCCTCGTACGCCGCATGCGCCGCAAGTACGACGACACACATGTCGTGCTCGACGAGCACGGACAGCCCATCGATCCGCTCTCACAGCTGTCGACCGACGAGCTCAACAAGCAGTCCAGCGCTGCACTCGTCGGCATCGACGACGCCATCAAGACCTCCGAGCAGGAGCTGGGGTTCGCCGAGGCGCAGTTCGGCAAGGACGCGACCCGTGAGTTCGCCGAAGCGGTCAAAGCTGGGCACGAGTCGATCAAGGAAGCGTTCGGGCTCCGCCAGAAGCTGGATGACTCCGAGCCGGAGACCGAGCCGGAGAAGCGCCACATGGCCAGCGAGATCATCCGGCTGTGCCTTGCCGTCAGCGAGTCTCTCGATGAGCACGTCGACAAGTTCGACGAGCTCCGCGACTTGCAGGCCAAGGCTCCTCAGGTGTTGGAGGACCTGGGGCAGCGCGCAGGCGAGATCATCGACCGCATCCCGGGGGCCCGCACCGTCATCACGCAGCTCGCCGCGACCTACCCCGCCAACTCGCTCGCCTCAGTCGACAAGAACGCCGACCAGGCTGAAGCGCTGATCAAGGCGGCCCGGGAACAGATCGCGCAGGGAACCAACGCCCTCAAGACCGACGATCGGGCCACTGCGGTCACCCATGCACGCGCTGCTGAGGATGCGGTGGGCCAGGCCTCGAAGCTGCTCGATGCTGTGGCCGACGCCGACACAGACCTCAAAGCCGCACCGGCCAAGATCGCTGAGCGGCTCACGTCCCTTCGGCTCGACGTCAATGACGCCAAACGCCTTGCCCCCAACGACCCCGACATCTCCCCCGCAGCGTCGGCCGCAACAGCAGCCATCTCGTACTCCCAGCAGACCGGTCACGATCCGCTCGCGGCAGCGGCGGGACTTGAGACCGCCGAGGCAACCCTCGACGACCTCCTGGCACCCGTACGAGCTGCGGCCGCGGAGGCTGAGAAGGCCCGCGTCGCACTGTCTGAGTCCCTCGGCCGGGTCACTTCTCGGGTCAAGGCCGTCAGCGACTTCATTGAGACTCGTCGGGGCGCAGTAGGTGCCGAGGCGCGTACGAGACTCTCCGAGGCCGCGCGCCACCTGGACCGCGCTTCACAGACCCTGACGGAAGATCCGGCGGAATCTCTCGAAGCACTCCAGAAGGCGGAGGCGTTCGTCAACGAGGCCGAGCAGCTCGCACAGAACGACGTCGGCAACTGGGAACGCAGCCAGCGACAGACCTCGGGAGGCGTGGGCGGCGGCCTCAACTCGATGGTTCTCGGCGGGATCTTGATCGACGCACTCGGACGTGGTGGAGGTGGCGGCGGAGGTCTCGGCGGCATCCTCACCGGCGGCGGCAGTGGTGGAGGCGGGGGCGGCGGAGGACGCGGTCCCGGTAGCTTCGGCGGCGGCGGGACACGTGCCCGTCGCGGTGGAGGTGGAAGGTTCTAGACCTGCGGCAACACCCGAATCAGCACAGTTCAACAGCACGGGCAATCCCTACAGAAAGTTGACGAAACCATGGCAAAGAAACAGTCCATCCTCGGCCGAATCGGCCAGCTGACCCGCGCCAACATCAACTCGCTCCTCGACAAGGCCGAAGATCCCGAGAAGATGTTGGACCAGCTCGTACGCGACTACACGAGCTCGATCGCCGAGGCTGAGGAGGCCGTTGCCCAGACCATCGGAAACCTCCGGCTTGCCGAGGCCGATCACGCGGAAGACATCAGCGCTGCCCAGGAGTGGGGCAACAAGGCACTCGCTGCCTCGCAGAAGGCCGACTCACTGCGTACGTCCGGCTCCGCTGGCGAGGCCGACAAGTTCGACGCGCTCGCCAAGATCGCACTGAGCAAGCAGATCGGCTACGAGAACGAGGCCAAGACCGCAGCTCCGCAGATCGCCTCGCAGAACGAGGTCGTCGAGAAGCTCAAGTCCGGCCTGATCAACATGAAGGGCAAGCTCGAGGAGCTGCAGACCAAGCGCGACCAGCTGGTCGCTCGCTCCAAGACTGCCGAGGCCCAGAACACGGTCCACGACGCGATCAAGTCGATCGATGTCATGGACCCCACCAGCGAGGTCTCGCGCTTCGAGGAGAAGGTTCGCCGCGAAGAGGCGAGGGTCGCGGGCAAGTCGGAGCTCGCCGCATCCAGCCTCGACGCACAGTTCGAGGAGCTCGAGGGCGACAGCACCAGTGCCGAGATCGAGGCACGTCTGTCCGAGCTCAAGAGTGGCGGCGCAGCAGCAATCTCGCCGTCGAGCGAGTGATCCCGTGAAGATCAAGGAGTCCTTCAGCTACGAAGGCGCCGACGTCGAGAGCGTGTATGCCCTGATCTCTGATCAGGTATTCCGTACGGATTCGTGCGCCAACCAAGAAGCAATCGAGTACGAAGTATCGGTCGAGGCGAATGGCGACGGCGCCACCGTCACGCTGCTCCGTACGCAGGAAGCCGACATGCCTGACTTCGTGAAGAAGCTGACCGGCAGCACCGTGAAGGTCAAGCAGACCGAGGTGTGGAGCGGTCCTGACAGCGACGGCAACCGTACGGCCAACGTCAAGGTCAGCATCATCGGTCAGCCGGCCGAGATGGTCGGCGTCGCGAAGCTCACGGGCTCGAGCGGAGGAACGGAGTTCACCCTCGACGGTGACGTCAAGGTGTCGATCCCGTTCATCGGCAAGAAGATCGAACCCGAGGTCGCCAAGGCGATCATCGCTTCGCTCCGCGAAGAAGTGGCTTACGGGATGGAGAAGCTCTAACCAGACCTCGGCGGGGATTCAGTTCAGAGAGTGGACTGAATCCCGCTGAGGAGCTGGCGGGCCATCACGATCCGCTGCACCTGGTTGGTGCCTTCG
>JAKFCR010000346.1:0-7339 GCA_036676545.1 Aeromicrobium sp.
TTGGTGCCGTCGGCGTTGATCTGCTCGGTCAGGCCACCCATGGCCTGGTCAGTCAGCGCATCCCACAGGCCGTCAGCGGCCATGTGGTCGACGAGCTTGGTGTCGCCGTACTTGGTGCCTTCGCGCGAACCAAGCAGCATGTGCGGGGCCTGCGTCATCGACTCCTGGCCACCAGCAACGACGATCTCGTACTCACCGGCGCGGATCAGCTGGTCGGCGAGCGCGATGGCGTTGATGCCGGACAGACACACCTTGTTGATGGTGATGGCTGGCGTCGAGAGCGGGATGCCGCCCTTGAACGCTGCCTGGCGGGCGGGGACCTGACCGGCTCCTGCACCCAGAACCTGACCCATGATCACGTAGTCGACCTGCTCACCGGTGACACCGGCCTTCTCAAGTGCTCCCTTGATGGCAAGGCCACCGAGGTCTGACCCGGAGAGGCCTTTGAAACCGCCCAACAGGCGGCCGATCGGCGTACGGGCTCCGGCAACGATCACGTTCTGCGACATGTGTAGTGCTCCTTCAGAAGACTGTTGTTCTACTTTACTCACGAGTAACGGATGCGTGACGGGCGTGTGCGCGGGATCACCTCCGACCCTACGACTGATCTGCTCTACCCTCTAGTCATGCCCAGCGACCCCCTTGTTCCAGGCCACCTGCTGCTCGCGATCGATCACGTCGGCATCGCCGTACCCGATCTCGATGACGCCCTCGAGATGTATGCCTCCACGTTCGGACTGCACTCGATTCACGAAGAGATCAACGAAGAGCAAGGTGTCCGCGAGGCGATGCTTGCGGTCGGCGACTCGGGTAGCTGCATCCAGCTCCTGGCTCCGCTGAGTGAGGACTCGACCATCGCCAAGTTCCTGGCCCGCAACGGTCAGGGCATTCAACAGCTCGCCTACCGCGTCTCGGACATTGATTCCGTGTCGGAGACGTTGCGCGAGCGTGGCGTACGCCTGCTCTATGACGTGCCCAAGCGCGGCACGTCTGACTCACGCGTCAATTTCGTACACCCCAAGGACGCTGGAGGCGTGCTCGTCGAGCTTGTCGAGCCGGCCACGAGTCCCGCTCACTGAGGGCAGGATCACAGCCCGACGCGGTGGCTCCACAAGTTAACGCCAAGTAACATCGCGGAGACCCCAAAACCGAAGGACGCCAACGTGCAGAACATCCTTGACGCCATCCTCGCCGGAGACACCCCCGCCGAAGACTTCGCCACCATCGAGCTTCCCGAGACCTACCGGGCCATCACCGTCCACAAGGACGAGGTCGACATGTTCGAGGGCATGGCCAGCCGGGACAAGGACCCGCGCAAGAGCCTGCACCTGGACGACGTGCCGATCCCCGAGCTCGCTCCCGGCGAGGCGCTCGTCGCCGTGATGGCCAGCGCCATCAACTACAACACGGTATGGACCTCGATCTTCGAGCCCGTCTCCACGTTCAGCTTCCTCGAGCGCTACGGGCGCCTTTCGGAGTACACCAAGCGCCACGACCTGCCGTACCACATCGTCGGCTCCGACCTCGCCGGCGTCGTGCTGCGCGTGGGTCCCGGCGTCAACAAGTGGAAGCCGGGCCGAGAAGTCGTCGCACATTGCCTGTCGGTCGAGCTCGAGGCTCCCGACGGACACAACGACACGATGATGGATCCCGAGCAGCGCATCTGGGGCTTCGAGACCAACTTCGGTGGTCTCGCTGAACTCGCCATCGTCAAGGCCAACCAGCTCATGCCCAAGCCCGACCACCTCACGTGGGAAGAAGCGGCATCGCCGGGACTCGTCAACTCGACGGCATACCGTCAGCTCGTCTCGACCAACGGCGCCAACATGAAGCAGGGTGACACCGTCCTGATCTGGGGCGCGTCCGGTGGCCTCGGCTCGTACGCGACACAGTTCGCGCTCAACGGTGGAGCGACCCCCGTGTGCGTCGTCTCGTCGCCCGAGAAGGCCGAGATCGTGCGCTCGATGGGTGCCGAGCACATCATCGATCGCTCGGCTGAGGGCTACAAGTTCTGGAAGGACGAGCACACCCAGGATCCCAAGGAGTGGCAGCGTTTCGGCAAGAAGATCCGCGAGCTCACCGGCGGCGACGACCCGGACATCGTCTTCGAGCACCCGGGCCGCGAGACCTTCGGCGCCAGCGTCTACGTCACGCGCAAGGGCGGCACGATCGTCACCTGCGCGTCGACCTCGGGCTACATGCACGAGTACGACAACCGCTACCTCTGGATGAACCTCAAGCGCATCGTCAGCTCCCACTTCGCCAACTACCGCGAGTCGTGGGAAGCCAACAAGCTGATCGACAAGGGTCTGATCCACCCGACTGTCTCGCGCGTCTACAAGCTCGAGGACACCGGACAGGCAGCACTCGACGTGCACCACAACCTGCACCAGGGCAAGGTCGGCGTGCTGTGCCTGGCACCCGAAGAGGGTCTTGGAGTGCGGGACGAAGAGAAGCGCGCCAAGCACATCGACGCGATCAACAGGTTCCGAGGAGTCTGAGGAACGAAGACCCGAGGAACCCATCAAGGTTTGTCGAGGAGTCTGAGGAACGAAGACCCGAGGAACCCATCAAGGTTTGTCGAGGAGTCTGAGAACAACACCCCGATGGGCCCGTCACCTTGGTGGCGGGTCTGTCGGAGTGTGATTGGAGCCTCCTGATCGGGCTGTTTCGGTGCGCCGAACGGGAGGTATGGTGTACGGCACAACCAATTAGCCACATATTTTCGAGGGAATCGCATGTCCGAACAGTCCGGATTGTCCATCTTTGACGCCGCGCAGAAGGCTGCCGACGCATCGTTCCCGCTGGCACGCCGCGGTGGATATGACAGCGATGCGGTTGACGCCTGGGTTCGTACACAGTCTGCGGAGTTCAAGGATGCCGCCGACACCGTCAAGAAGCTCGGCGCCGAGAACGAGAACCTCCGCGAGTTGATCGAAAAGCTCAAGGACCGCGTCGAGGCTGTCGAGAAGCCGACCTACACCGGTCTTGGCAACCACGCAGCCCAGCTGCTGGGCCTCGCCGAGCAGGAGGCAGAGGACGTGCGCAACCGCGCCGTGCGCGAGGCCGACGAGCTCGTCAAGAAGGCCGAAGAAGAGGCGAGCATGGTTCGCGCCGCCGCCAACCACGAGGCCGAAGAGATGCGCACCAAGGCCGTGACCGAGCTCGAAGAGAAGCGCAAGCAACTCCTTGAGGACGCCGAGGCGATGCACGCCGACGCGCTCGCCCACACCGAGGATCTCCGCGCCCACGCCGAGCGCGAAGCAGCCCAGGTCAAGCTCGCCGCAGAGCAGGATGCGCAGAACATGCGTCTCGGCGCGACCCGCGAGGTCGAGCAGGCACGTGCAGCGGCTGACCGTGAGGTCACCGAGGCACGCCGCGTACTCGCTGTCGAGAAGGAGCGTCTCGCCCGCGAGGCTTCCGAGCACCACGAGTCGGCAAGCTCGCAGACCGCCAAGCTCGTCGCCGATGCCGAGTCCCGCGCAGGCGCCGCTGACGAGCGCGCTCGCGAGATCATGGCGAAGGCCTCCAAGGCTCGCGACATCGCCTCCGAGGAGGCAGCACGCGTGCTCGAGGGTGCCAAGTCCGAGGCGTCGGCGATCATGTCGAGTGCCAGCTCGGAGGCCCAGCAGATCCGGGTCACCGCCACGACTGAGATCGAGCGTCAGACGCGCACCCTGCGTGCTGAGGTCGAAGAGCTCCAGCGCAAGCGCGACGGCATCATGTCGCAGATGGGCCAGCTCCGCGACATCGTCTCGACCTTCGCTCCAAGCCTCCCGGCCAAGGACTCAGCACCCAAGGACGAGCCCAAGGCTCCTGCAGCCAAGAAGGAAGAGCCCAAGGCTCCTGCAGCCAAGGCTGAGCCCCAGGAAGACCAAGCACCCAAGACTGAAGTCATGGCTGCCGTCAAGGACGACGACAACAGCTAGTCCTTGTCGAACACGGCCACCGTACGGTCTTTGTAGGCCGAGGAGTCCGCGCGTTCCATCGGTCCGTCCCAGGTGTTCGGCAACGGCACCGGGACGCCCGGTGCGAGCTTCCTGACTATCTCGTCGAGAACTCGCTCGGAGTCACCCACCCATAGGTGCTTGGCGCCGTCGACGCCGATGACGTCGGCTTGAGGGATCGCGGCGAATCGTTCACGAGCCTCGGGCGGCTGAAGGTAGTCGTCGTGCTCGGGGATCAGCGCCGTCACCGGCTTGCCGGAGTCCGCCCACGCCTTGAGGTGTTGCGGCCCAGCAGATCGTATGGGCGGCGAGAGCAGCACGATTCCCTCGACCGATGGCTCGAGTCCATACATGAGGGCGAGATCCGTGCCGAATGACCATCCGACGATCCAGAGGTGGGGAAGGTCGGCGAACTCCGCGTGCTCGACGGCCGCTGCCACGTCGAACTGCTCCCCCACTCCGCTGTCGAACTCGCCCTCACTCGTGCCCTGGACGCTCGACGTGCCTCGTGTGTTGAACCGCAGGACGGCGATGCCCGCCAAGGCCGGAAGGCGATAGGACGCCTTGCGGAAGAGGTGGCTGTCCATCATTCCGCCGTGAGTCGGCAGCGGGTGCAGACAGATCATGGTCGCAACGGGTGGACGATCAATCGGTGTCGCCAGCTCCCCCACCAGGGTGAGCCCGTCTGCCGTCTCAAGGGTGATGGCCTCGCGGTTGGCCGGCAGCACGGAGTTCCCACGAATTCTCTGAGTCACTAGTGCTTCCTCGTCCAGCACGCAGAGTGCCAGTGTCGTCGTTCATCGATGGCTGCCTCGCTGAGGAGCGCCTTCTCGACCGGCCACGCAACCACGTGTGGCGTTGCGACCGCGATCAGCTGGCCGCATCCGGGGCACCTATAGGTCTTGGACGATCCACGCAGCGGACGGAAGTGCCAGTCACCGTCGGCCTTGGTCTCTACGCGCTCGGGCATAGGCCGTGCGGTCGGCCGCTGACGCGGAGCGACACGACGACGAGGCATGCAGCAAGTCTAAGAGGTTCCGTCGGTGGGGGCGCCGGTTAAGCGAGCGGGTCGCAGGTGCTGGGCCGGCAAGGCAGAGGAGGGAGGCGCTCCGGGGTTGTGCTGCGACCGACGATAACGCCGCCGGGACGGTGCCTGCGGACCGCGAGTCAGGCGACTTCCCCGCCGACGGGACCTCTTGGGTCGACGCGCTGCCACTCGATCAGAAGCAGTAGCGGCGGATCCAGCCTTCGCGTGCACTCGAGGCGGCAATGGCCTGCTCGAAGGTGAGCACCTGAACCCTGGACTGACCCACAGCCTGGAACAGGATCGTGTCGGTGAGAGCCGGCTCTTCACGACATGTGAGCCCACGGGCCACCTGCTCGGAGATCGCTGCAGCCAAAGCGGTGTTCGTGGCAGGCTGCGCAACGACGGTATGCGTCGACGGAACCGCGTTGTAGTGGCTCGCGAAAGCCTGAATAGCGATGTAGGCAACGAACAAGACTGCGACAAACGTCATCGCGCTAACCCGGACGAACCGGGACACAGCAACAAGGTGGGCCGAGCCCACCGTCACCGTTCCTGTTGCGTTGACCTTCACGTCAAAGCCAACGAGGCCGGAGACCTGGAAGTTACCGGTTTTTCAGGAAATAAACGCCAGCCGAGATGGCGTAACTTTTGGGCGACTAGTACGTGTGGAAGCCCGCTCCGGTCTTGCGACCAAGCTTTCCTTCTGCAACGACGCTCTCGAGCAGCGCCGCCGGCTTCCATCCGGCGTGTCCGAATGTCTCGACCAGCGAGTTCTGGATTGCCAGTGACACATCGTTGCCGACCACGTCGAGCAGCTGGAACGGACCAAGCGGAAGCTGGGTCGCCTTCATGGCTTCGTCGATCGACTCGAGGGAGTCGCCATCAGCTTCGTGCAGCTTGATGGCGTCGTTGAGGTACGGGAACAGCAGCGCGTTGACGATGAAGCCGGCGCGGTCAGTGCAGGACACCGGGTGCTTGCCAGTGGACAGGCACAGCGCTCGTACGGTCTCAGCGACGTCGGCTGACGTGTCGTCGCCGGAGACGACCTCGACAAGCTTCATGACGGGCGCGGGGTTGAAGAAGTGCATGCCGATCACGTCGGCGGGACGCTTCGTCGCTGCGGCACAGTCGTTGATCGACAGCGACGACGTCGTCGTGGCGAGGATCGCGCCGGGCTTGCAGATGCGGTCGAGGTCGCGGAACAGCTCGAGCTTGATGTCGAGGTCTTCGGCGATGGCTTCGACGACGATGTCGGCGTCAGCGAGCGCTTCACGCTCAGTCGAGCCGCTGAGGCGAGCGAGCACGGTCGACTTGCCGTCCTCGTCGAGCTTGCCGCGCGAGATTGCCTTGTCGAGGCTCTTGGTGATCGCCGTGAGAACGCCTGCGACCTTGTCCTCGCCACGGCCGACGTACACGACGTCGTACCCGGACTTGGCGAAGACCTCGACGATTCCGGACGCCATGGTGCCGGTGCCGACGACGCCGACCGTCTTGATCTCGTGGTGCAGATGAGGGGCTGCGACCGAGCCGGCGACCGAGGTCTGGGCGAAGGTTGAGTCGTCCCCGGCCATCGTGGTCAGGAGGCTGGTCGGCTGGTGGACCGGGTCACCGGTCTCGGCGAAGAGTGCCTCAAGCCCAGTCGTGACGGTCTTGGCGCCGATCGCGTCGATCAGGGCCAGCGGGCCGATCGGGTAGCCACAGCCAAAGCGCATCGATGCGTCGATGTCGTCGCTCGTGGCGTAGCCGCTCTCGTACATCGTGGCGGCGTGATTGAGGTACGGCAGCAGCAGCGTGCGCGCGATCTCGGCGTTTCGGTCGCTTCCGGCCAGTTGGTCGACGATCTCCTGCATGGCTACTCCTGAGTAATAAGAGGGTCGTGACAGACTAACGTGACTCACAGGGGAGATGGATGAATCTGCGTATGACACTTGCCACAAGCGTGGCTGTGACCGCTTTGCTCGCACTTTCCGGGTGCAACGGCTCGGACGACAAGGCCGAACCAGGAGCCTCCCCGAGTACCTCCGAATCCGCTTCACCGTCGACCTCAGCGACACCCGACAAGGCAGACCTCGTCGGCACCTGGTCCGACGAAGAGGCGCAGTGGACCGTGCACTTCCACGACGACGGCACGTTCGTCGAGGACTATCAGGGCATCAAGGACTTCCGGGTCGGTACGTACTCCGTTGATGGCGAGACCGTCTCGCTCAAAGGCGATGACGGCAACACCACAACCGGCTCGATCGTTGGCGTCACACTGGCGTTCAAGCTCGGCACATTGATCAGGAACTGACATGCGTCTCGTCATCGCCCGGTGCCAGGTCGACTATGCCGGCCGCCTCGCCGCCCACCTCCCGCTGGCCACGCG